>JAGQXA010000688.1 GCA_020436865.1 Saprospiraceae bacterium
CTGCTCGCGCAAGACGGGGTCTATGCCGATCTTTGGAAGGTGCAGATCGGGGAAGCGGTTGTCTCTTAGGGAGATGAAAGACTCTCTCTACTAGTCTTTCATCTTTCTACTTTTATCTTTCTACTAGATATACTTGGTGAGATTGCGATCGATGAGGATCTCCTTGAGTTCCTTCAGCATTTTGTACTGATGGGGCAGCACCCGCTTAAAGGCATCTTTGATGGCTACGAAAGCGCCCTTTTCCATCATGTCGGGCACCATTTGCTTGAGCGTATCCTTCATATACTGCACGTCGTGCAGGAGGATGGACTTGAGCGAGGGGATGTCGTGCCAATCGCCTTCCACGGCATAAGCCTGTTCGAAAAGGCCGTCTTCCTGTTCGACCGGATCGAGTTCGATGAGGCGGTCATCCTTGATCAGGAAGGTGCGCACCTCCGCCTGAGGCGGCCCGCTGGGCAACTCCCAGGTCTGGCCATCCTGTTGCGGGTTGACCATAAACACTTCCAGGCCCTTTTCGCCGACCCGGTAGATGATGTAGTTTGCTTTTTCCGGAAGCCCCATGACAGTCATTTGTTTGCCCGCCCAAAAACTCGGACGATCGCTTGTTAAACAGTGTTTTGGGCAAAAGGTTTTCAACTTGAAAGCTCCTCGATTGGATGTGGCGGAAGGAGCTTCGAAGTATCCCTCTGTCTAATTTGGGATCATTGGCTTAGGCAGGATCGGGTAAAAAAGGTGCCCCCTTCTTTACCCGACCGAATACGCAAAGAAAGCAAGAAATTCCGGAAGAAAAAAATGTTGGGGCAGGACGCTTACTCTTCGCGGTCCTTGCGCTGCAGGCTGCGGTAAACTTCTTCCATGGCGCGATTGAACTCTTCCATATTGATCTGTTCGACATCGCGCAACTCCAATCGCAGTTCGGTCATGGCCCGTTCGAGTTCGGCACGGGCTTGTTCCATCTCGGTCTTGAATTCGTCGGAACGCAAGTACGCAAGGGCTTCTTCGTCGATGTTCTCCTCCCATTCGGTGCGGGCCAGTTCACGGATCTCGTCGGCATCGATCCGGATCTCAGCCAGATTGGCCTGCAGCTCTGTCATACTTTCCTGCAGTTCTTTCTGGAATTCGGCCATCTCCTGCTTGAAACGATCCATTTCCCGGCGGAACTCCTCTTTTTCTTCCTGAGCGAAGGTGAAGGTGGCGAACAAGGCACAAAGCAGCGTCGTGAAGATTAGTTTTTTCATCATTTTTTTGTTTTCTTTCGAAAGACAAGATCCGGTCGGCAGGGTTGCCACGAGCGGTCTAAGAGCCTGTTTGGGAATTTATTATGCGTCGAAAACGAGCAAATTTTGTTTCAGTCAAGGCAAATTTTGCAGTCGGATGCGGGCAATCCGGCGAAAAATTTAACGCAGGATGAAACAAAATTTGCCGTTTGCAGGCCAGAATTAAATTCCCCAACAGGCTCTAATATCCCAGCTTATGCAAGAAGAGGCGATCGCCCAATTATTCTACCGGGCGCTGATCAAGACGGAAGAGCAGGCAGGCCCCGCATCGGAGCGGATCGGACGGCTTCACCATCTGTTGCTGCAGTTGTTCGTCGAGCGCACTCAGCGCGAGCGGCTACATTTCAGCACGCTGTTCGCCCGCATGTCGTACGCCTTCCAACAGCATCAGGTGCCGCGTTCCCAGCAATTCCACCTCCACCATTTTCGCAAGGAGGCCCGGGCGCTGCTCGACGGCCGTCGGGTCGACGATCCGGAGGAATTGTATCGCTACGGGCTGGGCGCATTGGCTGGAGCCGTGCAGGCCTTCTACGGGGTTCCGCTGCCGGAAGAACTGCAGAGTGCAGCGCAAACCCTCCCCTCCCGCAGCCGCGAAACGATCGAGATCCGCTCGTTCTATGGCGACCTGCCGGTCTTGCTCGTCGGGGAAGATCCGGAGCGACACCAATTGCTGGCCTGCCGGGAAGCATCGCCGGAACACACCTTCCGGGTGCAGTTCAATCTGGCCGACCGAAACGACTACCTGGCGCCCAGTTTGCGGGCCCTGCGAGCTGCTATGTCCTGGCCGGTGACCGCCCATCTGCTCGACGTGGAGGTCGATGCCGCCGGCCTGTACCGGCCGGCCGGACTGGTTATCGAGCCCGATTTCCTGGTCGACGTGTCGGCCATTTCAGAATGCTTCAAGCCCGAAGGCGCCGATCCGGTCTGGTATCTGCTGAAAAAATTCCTGCCCTTTCAAACCACCAAGTACCTGCTGCTCGGCAACATCGCCAACTTCTTCCTGGACGAGTTGATGTCGAATCCGCAGGCCACCTTCCGGGAGACCTTCGAACGGGTTTTCCACCTCAACCCGCTCGGCTTTTCCCTGCTGCCCGACCGCGAGGTGCGCGAGATCATGGATCGGTCGCAGCGCCACTTCCTGTCGCTCAAGCAGGTGCTGGCGCGGGATTTTCCCGAAAAGGGCATCCAGGCCGAGGAAAGTTTCCTCGAACCGACCTTTTATTCGAATCGATACGGACTGCAGGGCCGCCTCGACGTCTTCCATCAGGGTCCCGACTCCACGGCCATTGTCGAGCTGAAGAGCGGTAAAGCCTTCCGGCCCAACATACACGGGATCAGTTCCTCTCATTTCACCCAAACCCTCCTGTACGATCTGCTGATCCGTTCGACCTTTTCGGAAAAGCTCGATCCGCTGAACTTCATCCTCTACTCGGCCCAGGAAGTCGATCAATTGAAATATGCCCCCCGTGTCAAGGCGCAGCAACAGGAAGCCCTGCAGCTGCGCAATCTGCTCGTAGCCGCCGAATACTGCCTGGCCGATGCCTTTGCCCACGAAGGCGCGCCCCCGCTCGAAGATAGCGCCGCCGCCCGATTGTTGTTGCGCATTCGCCCGGAGAGTTACCCACAAAGTTCGGGCTTCGGACGAAGCGATCTGGAGCACTTCTCTTCCGTGCTGCATCAGTTGCGGCCGCTGGAATGGAAGTACTTCCTGGCCTATTCGGGCTTTATCGCCCGCGAACACCGCCTGGCAAAAACCGGCAAGCCCGGGGAGGGGCGCAACCTCGGACAGGCCGGTCTGTGGCGCTGTACCTGGGCCGAGAAGAACGAAGCCTATGAATTGCTGGGGCATCTGCGTTTGGTCGACAACCGGGCCGGCGAGGCCGACCCC
>JAGQXA010000117.1 GCA_020436865.1 Saprospiraceae bacterium
GAGAAGGGCCTGGCCCGGCGCAACACCGAAACCCGCGTGCACGTATACACGGCGGCGGTAGAGGAGGCGGCCACGCAACAGCGTTTGCTGGATCAATTCCTCGACACGGCCTTCCGCGGCTCGGCGGCCAGCCTGATCATGCAGGCCCTGGGCAATCATCGCGCCTCGCCGGAGGAACTCGACGAGATCAAGGAATTGATCCGCCGCATGGAAGAAGAATGATCTAAGACTGAAAATCTTTGACCAATGGATTTTGTCCACCATCTTATTTCGGAAGAATTGATCCACGCTTTTGGCTGGACGGTCGTGCATTCGCTCTGGCAGGCCGCTCTGGTGGCTTTTGTGCTGGGGCTGGCGCAGATCGTGTTAGGCCGCTTGAGTTCGCACTGGCGTTACTTGCTGGCGAATGGGGCATTACTGGCGGTTCTGGGACTGGCTGTGACCACCTTTTGCTATCTGTACCGGCCGGTTTCCGGCTCGTCGGAACTGCTCGGAGCCTTGGCGATCGGCGAGGGAGGATCGACGACTGTCGGCGAAGGGGCGGATTTTTCGCTTTCCGTGTTCACCGCCTATTTCAACGAGCACCTGCCGTTGATCGTGTCGCTCTGGCTGATCGGCGTCTTGCTGTTCTTGCTGCGCACGCTCGGCGGGTTGCTCTATGTGCAACGTCTGAAAACGCGCTATGTGCAGCCCTTGCCGGCGATCTGGCAGGACCGCATGCAAGAACTAGCCTCGCGGCTTTCGCTTAAGAGGCCCGTACAACTGCTGGAGTCGGCCCAGGCCGGAGCGCCGATGGTGATCGGCTATCTGAAGCCCGTGATCCTGCTGCCGGTCGGGGCCCTGGCCGGCCTGACGCCGCAGCAGGTCGAAGCCATTCTGGCGCACGAACTGGCCCACATTTTCCGCAACGATTACCTGTTCAACCTGATCCAATCGTTCGTCGAAACGCTCTTCTATTTCAACCCGGCGGTCTGGTGGATCAGCGCTAACATTCGCACCGAGCGGGAAAATTGTTGCGACGATATCGCCGTAGAACTCTGCGGTAATTCGTTGGTGTACGCCAAGGCCCTGGTCAGCCTGCAGGAGATGAGCCGCGCGGCGCCTGCTCTGGCCATGCCCTTTTCCAGCCGCCAAAGCCGCTTGCTCGAACGCGTGCGGCGCATTTTGAAACAATCCAAAAATAAGTCAAACACCATGGAAAAACTTACGGTAACCGCCATGCTGCTCGTAGCGCTGGCTGTGCTGCTGGTCAGCGCCGGCAGTCCCACCGACCCCGATCCCGACTACGAGGGGATCCTGCCGGGCGTGCCGGCGCTCGAATGGCGATCCGATACCCTGCCTGACGGGACCGAACGCCGCCGGATCGTCAAACGCGAAGATGGGAATAGCGTAGAACTGACCTTGGAAAACGGCGAAGTTCGCGAACTGAAGGTCGACGGAGAAACGATCCCGCCCGAGCGCTATGAAGAATATTCCGAAATGACCGACGACCTGATCGAGGAATTGAAGCAGCTGCCCACGCCGCCGTCTCCGCCGGCCCCGCCGGAGGCTCCGGAACCGCCCGACGCTCCGGAACCTCCGCTGCCGCCTGACGTCCCGGAGCCGCCGCTTCCGCCCGATCCGCCCTTCCATTTCCGGAAATCCACCCAGATCAGTACGGAAAAGAGCGAAGACGGCGCCACTATCATCCGGATCCAGGAAGGCAAGGAAACCCGCGAGATCCGCGTACCGGCCGGTTCCGCCAACGTGATCGTCGATGGGTACACCATCGAACCGGGCGAAGAGGCGATCATCCTGGATGAAAACTACTTTGGCTCCGATCATCCGTTCAAGGTTTGGGCCATGCCCGATGGACAGTATGGCTATCTGTTCGGCGGCGACGACCTCGCCTTTGGCAGAGCGGGTATTTCGGCCGATGAGCCTGCACGGCTGTTGGAAGAGGTGCGACGCGAGCGGGAACACCATCTGCGGCAACTGGAACTCAATGAGGTGCAGCTGCATCAGCAACTGGGCCGTCATCAGCTCCAACTGACAGAGGAAGAGGCCGCCCGCCGGGAAGAGCTGAGCAAGCAGCAGGAAGTGTTGAGCCGGCAGTACGAAGAAGCCCTGCGAGCTTTCGAGAAAGCAAAACTCCGCGATTCTC
>JAGQXA010000689.1 GCA_020436865.1 Saprospiraceae bacterium
AACTCTTTGCCGAAGGGGTAACGCCCGAGGATCTGGCCAAATATGTCGGCGAAGGCAATCCGGCTACCTATATCTCCGATGTCACCTACGGCCGGATCTACTACATGCTGATCGAATCCACTTCCTCGATGCAGGAGATGGACGCGGCGATCGCTGCGTCTTTCAACGGGGTCGTCACCGATGTCGACGGCTCGATAGAGGCCAGCTATCTGTCAGAACTCGATGAACTCAAGATCCAGGTGTTCGCCTTTGGCGGCGAGGCCAGTTCGACCCTGCAAACGATCGGAGAAACCAACCTCAACGTGCTGGTGGACCTCCTGGCTGAAAGCGCCGATATCGGCTCGGGTAAGCCCCTGTCTTATACCGTGCGCAGCGTGTACGACAACCAGATCGTCAGCGTGCAACTGGCGACGCAGTACGACGTGACCAATTGCGTGCCTTCCGGCAACCAGGGCGCGCCGCCCTATACCGCTCATTGGACCGGCCTCGGTAGTTCTTTCGGGCCGATCGGCGCCGCTTTCAATACGACCGGCACCGAGTTCATCCTGATCAACAAACTCGGCAATCAGTTCATGCGCAGCAACGTAGGGGTGCTCGAAGGTCCCTTTTCGATCGACGAACTGGGCACCGAGCCCTGCCCGTTCAGCGGCATCGGGGCCGCCTGCAACATCGACGGCAATCAGAACGGCGAATTCTACCTCATGGCTATCGACGCTACCGGCACCCAATACACCTATATGAATCCTTCCGGAAAATGGTCGACTTCCAACGTCCTGCCCATCTCCAACCTGGCAGGGGGCACCTGCCCCTTTAATCTGACGGGAATTGGGGCGATGGCTTTCCGCCACGTCGATCCGCTGGGCCCTTCCTCCCGGTATATGTTCAATATGCAGGGGGACAAATACACCTATTATCTCAACAACCCACAGTCGTTCGACTCGGTGTACAACCTTTGGCAATGGGGCCCCGACTATTCCTGCCCCTTCGACCGCATCGGCGCGGCCATCGGTTTCTACATCGGCGACGACCTGTTCTTCATCCTGTTCGACCATACCGGCTTCAAGTACACCATTTACGGCAACGTGAACGGCGCCGGCTACGGCCAGTTTCTGGGCTCGTTCACGATCTAGCGGCTCCCCGCACGCTAAGTGATCTGGTCAGGCTACTAAGGCTACTGATCGGATCGCTTAGTCATCGGATCACTTAATTACACAACCGCGCTCAAACTGCCAAGGACAGTTTACACAAAAAACAGACAGCAATTTGAGACGTAAAATCGGGATTCTGGGAATTTTGCCCTTGATTATTAGTCTCTTAGGTTTTCTTGAAAGTGAATTTGATGACGTACCATATTGCGAAACCGTACGCCCTGCTGACTACATCTACTTTTTTTCGGATATTGGGGTAACAATGTCACCCCGATGAAATCGCGCAACCATGCCTTTCTGACCCTGGCCGCCCTTTTCCTGCTGGTCGTCATGGCCAATATCTGGTCGGCCGGCCGAACCGACGAATTCCCCGTTGAACCGGCCTTCGAAGAAAAGATCAAAGGAGTATCCTGGGAAGCCAGTGATTCCGTGGCGCTCGAGCACCTCCAAAGCCTGCAACCCATTAGCGCCAATTGGATCGCCCAAACGCCTTTCGGCTGGCAGCGGATGTACGACGAGCCCGAACTGCGTTTCGACGGGCAACGGGGCTATTGGGGCGAACGCGACGAAGGACTGTCCAAAACCGCCGACCTGGCTCGCCGGATCGGCGTCAAGACCATGCTCAAACCCCACCTTTGGCTGGGCCGCGAAACTCGCGAACTCGGCAAATGGCGCTCCGATATTGCCATGCAGAGCGAAGCAGACTGGCAGGCTTGGTTCGCCAACTACGAAGCCTTTATTCTTCATTACGCCCGATTGGCCGAAGCCGAACAGTTCGATATGCTCTGCATCGGCACCGAACTGTACCAAACCGCCGTCCAACGCGAAGCAGACTGGCGGGCGCTCATCGCCAAAGTCCGGCAGGTGTACTCCGGAAAGCTCACCTACGCCGCCAACTTCTACGAAGAGTACGAACGCATCCGCTTCTGGGATGCGCTCGACCTGATCGGTATTCAGGCCTACTACCCCCTGACCGATAGCCACCATCCGACCCTCGACGAACTCCTGCGCGGCTGGCAACCGCACTACAAACGGATCAACGCCCTGCGCAAAAAATGGAAGAAACCGGTGCTCTTCACCGAGGTCGGCTATCGCAGTATGCCCGACGCCGCCGTCAAACCCTGGGAATGGCCGAACGGCAAAGAGGTGAAGGACGATCTCGTTTCCCCCCAAACACAGGCGCTTTGCTACGAAGCTATGTTCCGCACCTTCTGGCGCGAAGATTGGCTGCAAGGGATCTTCCTCTGGAAATGGAGCCGTAGCAACTACCACCCGGAAGGCCTCCATGATCGCCACGCCCGAACGGAACCGATCAGCTTCACCCCCAAAAAGGAAGGCCTGGAAGTGCTCAAAGAGTGGTTTGAATGAGAGGGGAGGGGGGAAGGCCGTTGGCGGATACAGGGGGCAGATACAGTTGGCGGATACAGGGGGCAAGGGGGCAAGCATCCAGTATCCAAGAAAGCAGCCCGCCCATTCACTCATGATCCGGGGGAGATCACTCATCTGCCCGCGAAGCTTCGATCCGGAAGGCGATCTTAGCGTCGACAAAAGGCCCGCGCGGCCGGATTCTCCGCATTTAACCTCTTCGTCATGCCTCTCGACCAAACGACTACCTGCCAAACCTCTTTTCAGGTCGA
>JAGQXA010000118.1 GCA_020436865.1 Saprospiraceae bacterium
GCCTGGCGAAACTCCACGAGAAAGGCCTGCAGGGCCGGCTCGACCTGCCGGGTCAGTTCTTCCAGGCGGGCCTCATCGCCGGCAGCCGAGGCTTGATCGATGTCGGCCTTCAGCTGCGCAAAATGCCGGGCTTGCAGTTCCTCACTCGTTTGCCGAAAGGCGCGCATCGCGTCGGTCGAGGGCGAGCCTTCGACCCAATAGGCGCCTTCCCGGTAAGCCACGACAATGGTCGCCGGGCCAGTTATGGAAAGGTCGACCACTTCTTTTCCGTCGAACACCAACTGATAAAGATTGGGCTGCTCGAACGGCAGCGAAAAGGCGAAGTGCGTATCGGAAGAGAGCTCCTGCCGAGCCTGTTCCCGGTAGTTCATCTCGTCGGGATCGAGACTCTTCAACACCACCTCGCGGGCAGTGGGCGGTGCGACACCTCTGATCTCGAGGGTTGTTTCTTGAGAGAAAGCAGGAAAGATTAAGAGGATAATGAGCAGAGCAGCAAAGATCGATTTCATAGTCGTTGTTTTTAGACCGGGTGAACAAATCATGCTGCAAAACAAGGGGAAAAGAAGGCAGCCGTCGTTCGCCTGCGTGAATCCGAACCTTTTCGCAGACCGAAAAAGCGTTCGGATTTCTGCAGGCAGCAATCCGAACGGATCAGCGGGCGTGCTTTTTCTTGTACTCGGAAGGCGTCAGGCCGGTCTGCTGCTTGAAGAGGGTGTTGAACGACGACTTCGAGTTGAAGCCCACTTCGTACATGACCTCCAGGATGGTTTCCTTGGGATCGGCCGGATTCGCCAATCGTTCCCGGGCGAGTTCGATCCGATAGCCGTTGATGAAGGCCATGAAGTTCTGTCCGAAGTGCGTATTGATGAACATGGAGAGGCGCCGGGGCGGCAGCTGCAATTGTTCCGCCAGATCGTCGAGCGAAAGCTGAGGATCGGTGTAGGGTCGACTGCGGTCGAGGTGTGATCGGATCCGATCGAGCTCGGCCTGCACCTCCGCCCGTTCTTCGGGGGAATGTTGCGTCGCGACGGTGCGGAGTTGTTCATCCTGGTAAGTGATCCCGAGAAAAATGGTGGGCTGTTTGAGGCCTTTGTAGAACATCCAGTTGACCAGCAGCAAGATGGTCAGGTGCACCATAGAGATGCGCTCGAAAAGGCTCACATCCGCGAAAAAGTGGTCGATCAGATCGAGCAGGAAGGTCAGCGAAAAAATGACCATCGTCCACTGCAGCCAGCCGAGGTCGATCCGCGCGCTCGTCGAGCGGGTATTGGCGACTGCGCTCCGGTAGCGGAACAATTGGCAGATGGCCAGGACGAGGTAGGCGATCAGGCTGAGGTAGAGTAAAGACCCAACGCGGGGGCATAGCGGGTAGCCGGCAGGAGGGCCCGACAGCATGACGGCCGCCGGCACGAAATGCCACCACAGGCCCGCGCGCCACGACCAGTCGCGGTAGATCAGCGATGCGGTGTAGAGATAGAGGAGCGGTCCGTAGACAAACCCGAATACGCAAAGCGACTGCAGGACCCATTGCGGGTAAGCGGTCAGCCCTTCTCCCAGAATGACCCCCATTTGCCCACCCAGGAAGAGGAGGAAGATCGCCAGGATCCGGTTACTGAGCCGCTTCGGACCGCGATTGGTCAGCAGGATCAGGGCGAACAGCAGGCTTTGAAACACGATGATCGCCAGGAGGGTAGACTGCAGGTCGGGCATCATGGATGGGATTCGCTAGTTCTTCGGTTTCCGGTTATAACCCCGTTCGCCGTAAGGCTGCAGCTCTTCGAGGTACATCTCTTCGAGCATCCGGACCTCTTTTTGCAGGTCGACCGCAGGGTCGTCGCTCTGCTCGATCTCGCCGAGGACCTCATAGACAAACTGCGCCTTGCCGAAGGCTTTCCATTCCCGCTGCAGCTCGGCATTCTGGTGAGATCCCATATCCAACTGGAAGGAATACCGGTTCCAAATGGCATCCAGGTCAGAACTGCTGCCGACAAAGATCCGGCCATTGGCCGTGTTTCGGATCTGGTAGACGCCCATCCGGAATTTCCGCCTTTGATATTCTTCCTTGAGTTCTTTTTTCGATCTCATGCGACGAAAGGTTTAAGTTCAAAGGATCAGGAGCAGGCGGCGATCGTTTCCAGCATGCCCCGATAGTCTTCCTGCAGGGCCAGTTCGAGCTGATGGAGAAACTGCAGCGAGCGTTGCAGTCCCCACAGATCGCGCGCCTGCAGCGCGCGGGCAGCCAGGTCCATTTCCTCCAGCACTCTGCCCTGCAGGTCGTACATGCTCTCCAATTGATAGAGGCACTCGTAGCTGAACTCCGACAGTATGTTGATCGTCTTGGTCGTTTCCCAGGCGATCTGTGTGAGCGAGGGCAACTCCAGCACGATCGACAGGCGCCCTCCGTACAGGTACTGCCCGTTTTCGCGAAGCGTCGAATCCGTTACCGAAAAGAAGCCGGGGTATTCCTGCTGAAAAAGTCGAAGACCATCCGGCGTCGAAAGGATCTGCGAATCCTCCAGCTTGGCCAGTTGCAACCTGGAAAGAGCTCCGCTGATCGAAACGGCATTCTCCAGGGCGATCTCCAGTTCGCGGGCGTTGTTGCCGATCTCCTCCTCGATCTTGGCCAGGGCCACCAGTTTGGACTGCCCCGCTTGCTTGGAGGCATTCCAGTTGTTAAACCAGATGGCCAGATTGATCCCGAAGAAGATCAGAAGGATCTCGCCGATCACGTATTTCCAGTTGAACTGGCCAATGAATTTAAAGCGCTTCATGGCTGGGTCATTTCTTTTTTGCCAGGTATAGTCCACGCCCGGTCAGGCCCTCCGGAGATCACACAGATACCCAGGCGGTATTCCTTGAAGCAATAAAGGAGGTTGGAGCTTTGGGTGAACATGGTTGGGGGATTGGATTA
>JAGQXA010000690.1 GCA_020436865.1 Saprospiraceae bacterium
CTGCCAGGAGATTTTCCAGTTGTTGCCGGCGCCGCCACAGGGGCTCATCCCGCAGATCCTTGCCGGCGCTTTCGAGCAGATCATATGCTTTCAGAATAACCGGGGTCTTTTCCAGGATCCCCTTCGTCACGTTCTTCCGGCCGATCCGGGTTTGAAGCTCGTGGAAGCTCAGGGGAAGGCCGTCCTTAAAGGGGAGTATCTCGCCGTCGATCACTGTCCCGTCAGGCAGGTGTTCAGCCAGCGGAAAGAACTCCGGGAATTTGTCGGTCACAAGCTCCTCTCCGCGCGACCACAAAAAGAGTTGCCCTTCCCGCACGATGAGCTGGCCGCGAATGCCATCCCATTTGTGCTCCACCTGCCAATCGGTAGCCGGACCCAGTTCCTCCGGTTCACCTTCCAGGGCATAGGCCAGGTAGAACGGGTAGGGTTTGGAGCTGTCTTCCAGCGGATCTTTAGTAAGTACCAACTGCTGGAAGGTGGTATCGTCGGGCGACCAGGCGCCCATCAAGCGATGGGCCAACAAGGCCTCCTCTATCTGTGTGTGCCGGGCCAGGGCGCGAACCATCAGTTTCTGCGATACGCCCACCCGAAACCCTCCGGTAATGAGTTTATTGAACACGAAGCGTTCGGCCCGATCCATTGCGGCCCAGGCCTGTTGCACGTTCTTTTTCTTTTCTTCCTCTTCACAGGATCCGAGTCGGCGAATGTATCCGATCCAGCCGGTCAGGCTTTTTTCTTCCTGCTCTCCCGGTTTCGGCAACACCAGGGCGATCGTTTCGGCCAGGTCGCCGACCACATGATAGCTCTCTTCAAACAGCCACAACGGAATGCCTCCTGCTTCGGCTGCCCAACTGCGTAGCATAGTGGTTGTGACTGTTCGTTTCGGCCGACGATGAGAGAGGAGCGCAATTGTCCATAGCTTGTCCCGATCGGAAGCCTCTTCGAAATAGTCGACCAGCGCCTGCACCTTCGCATTCGTCTTGTTGGTCTGGTCGAGCCTGGTGAATAATCGGGCAAAATCTTTCATAATTCCTGCTCTTCCGCCGGATCGGCATTCTCGAAAAGTTCCCCTTCGAATTCCGTACTGGCCTCCTGCGCTTGCAGTCCCTTCGACTGCAACCACCTGGCGAAAAGATGAGTGTAGCCGTGAGTGACGAATACGCGCGTGGCGCCGGTGGCCTCGATCGCTCCGTTGAGACCTTCCCAATCGGCGTGATCGGAGAGCACAAACCCGCGATCGGCCGCTCGCCTGCGCCGGGCGCCTCGCAGCGCCATCCAGCCCGAAGCCAGAGCGGTCGACGCTTCCGGAAATTTCCGCATCCATCCGCCGCTCAAAGCACTGGGTGGAACGATGACCATCTGCCCGGGGTAGCGGTCGCGGGGAATGTCTTGTGTGGCACGAACGGTCGGCGGCAGATCAATACCTTGGGCGCGGATCACCTCGTTGGTGTTTTCAATGGCGCCGTGCGTGTAGATGGTCCCGAGTTCCGGATCGAGCATCCGCAGAAGTCGCTGAGCCTTGCCTAGCGCATAGGCGCCCA
>JAGQXA010000119.1 GCA_020436865.1 Saprospiraceae bacterium
CCACGTTCGTGGGCGGGTTTTCGTCCCAGACCTGTAGGCTGTAGTTATTGGCCGTGCCGATCGCGAGCGGCGATGCCAATTTCCCGACGATCACGTCGTTCTCCTCGCCGCCGTTGCGGATGTACGAACCCACATAATCGCTGGTGTTCATACCGTTGGGGTCGGGATTGACCACCCGCCGGAAATTGACGCCCGCGTGCGAAAAGGTAAAATAGGTGCTTTGATTGCACTCGAAATCCTGCAGTACCATATCGTCGGGCGCTACGCCATCACAGGGATCGTCGGCCAGTTCCGGAACCACGAGATTGTCCCAGTAGTAGGTATCGTTGTTATTGGTGTTCGGGTCGAACAACAGCACGATGCGGTCGACGCTGGTGCTCGATACGGAGGGGTCGGGCTGATTGTCGAAGTTGAAGGTCAGCGTTTCCCACTGGTTGGCCACAGTCGTAGTGGCCAGATACACGCTATGGCGACCGGTGGGGAAATTTGCGGGCAGGGCCAGGGTACTGTTTTCCACGGTGATCTGCACGGTCTTTCCAACAGCAGGGCTCCATACGTCGATGGTCATTGCTTTGGCGCCGCTGACGTAGTCGGACAGGTCGGCCATCAGTCCGTCCTGGATGATCACGTCGAAGAGTTCGGCGGGATTACGCGTGTAGGCTGCAGCCACGAGGCTGGTATTGGCGCCCGACTGATCGGGATTCCCGTTATACGGAATGAAGGTGCCGGAAATAAAGCCGTAGGTGCCTTTGCGAATGTCTTCGAAGTTGTCCCGGATCTGCTGGGCTTGCAGAGCAGTGCCCGCAATGGCCAGGAAGAAAAGTAGAGAGTAAATCTTTTTCATGATCGTGAGCTTTTATTTAGTTTATTTTTCTTGATAGACGCGTACATAGTCGACCTCCATGACTTGCGGAAAGACCGTGGAGGCGTCGGGATTGCCGGGCAGGTTTCCGCCGATGGCGATGTTCAACAGCAGGTGGAAGGGCTGATCGAACGGCCAGGTGGTCGGCAGGGTAGTGGAACGGGTGTTCGGTTCGCCATAGGCGATGCCGTCGACCAGGAACTGGATGCAATCTTCGCTCCACAGCACGGTAAAATCGTGGAAGTCTTGCGAGAAGTCGCCCTCCGGCAGGTAGTATTCCGCCGAGACGAAGCGGTGGTAGTCGTGTCCGAAGTGGATGGTGCCCAGCACCTTGTTCGGCTGGTTTCCGACGAGTTCCATGATGTCGATCTCGCCGCTGGTCGGCCAGCTTCCGTAGGCGTTGTCGGTCGGGAGCATCCAGATGGCCGGCCAGAGCCCCTGGCCTTTGGGCAGGCGGGCCCGCACGTCGATGCGGCCGAACTTCCAGTCGCCCTTGTTCTTGGTGACCATCCGGGCAGAGGTATAGGCATACTGCCCGAGGTAGAGAGGAGATTCCTTAAGGGCCTTGATCACCAGCCGTCCGCTGGAGGAAATGGCGACGTTCGCCGGCCGGTCGGTGTAGTATTGCAACTCGTTATTGCCCCAACCGCAGAGGTCGATCTCGCAGCCGTCGCCGAGGTTGAAGGACCATTTCGATCCGTCGATCTCCGGACCGTCGAATTCGTCGCTCCACACCAATTCGTAAGCCTCCAGGTCGGAGGGGAAAACGCAGCCGCCGATCTCCTCGGGCTCCTGGCAGCCAAGGTGGAATTGGAAAGAGCCGATTGCGAGTAACAGAAGGAAAGTAACTGGAAATCTCATTTGGCGAATTCTTTAGTTGCTGAATGATGGATCTGACAAATTTATCACCTATTTTCCGGGCTTGGGAATGAAAGGATACATCTTGGGTACATCGCGATGCGCCCATCGTACAACAACACTACATCAATCAATGGAAAAAAAATAAACTTGTTTATAAAAATTCCTTGTTTTCAGGGATTTAGCCAGTTTTTTTATTAAGATTACCCGGAAAAGCGGTTTCTCATTCCGCGACCGCTGCGATCAGCTGCTCACTCTTGCCTAACCATGCCGATGAAAACCAAACTCGCCCTCTTTTTTCTCCTGTTGCTGGGGAACGGACCGTCGTTCGGGCAGTTCAGCCAGATCGGTTCTCCGTTCATTACGCATTTTTCCAAATCGGACTATCAGGCGGGAACGCAAAACTGGGATATCCTGGAAGATCCGCGGGGGATCCTCTATTTCGGGAATAATAAAGGCCTGCTGGAATTCGACGGCGTGCGTTGGCGCTTGCTAAGCACTCCCAACCGCACCATCGTGCGCTCTATGCGCCTGGCAGCGGATGGCCGCATCTATATAGGGGCGCAAGACGAATTCGGGTATCTGGAAGCCGATTCGACCGGCCTGCCCGCCTATCGTTCGCTGACCGGACTTGTCCCGGAGCAGTATCGCGGCTTTGAAGACGTCTGGAAGATCCTCTCTTTCGGTCCCCACCAACTCTTTTGCACCCAGCGCGCACTCTTCGCCCTGCGCGACGGAGAGGTGGAGACCCTCCTGCCGGAAGGCCGGTTCGACAACTACTTTCAGGCAAATGAACGCCTCTTTCTGCGCGATACCCGCCGCGGGCTGCTCGAATTCGACGGGCGGACGCTGTCGCCGGTTCCGGGCGGACAACTGTTTGTCGGGCAGGGCATCGCTGCCATTCTGCCCGGCCCCGGAGAAAGGCTGCTGCTCGTATCGATGAACGACGGCCTTTTCTGGCTCGACCGGCAAGGGATCGAGCCCTGGGATGCCGCGGCGAACGACTTTCTACGCGAATACCGGGCCTTTTGCGGATTGGCACTCGCCGACGGACGCTATGCGATCGGTACGCCGCTTAACGGACTGCTCATCGTCGATCAGGCCGGCCGGCCCTCTCTGCACCTGAACAAAGCGACCGGCCTGCAAAACAATACCGTGCTGAGCATCTATCAGGATCATTTGCAGAACCTGTGGCTCGGACTGGACAACGGCATCGACTATGCCGAGATTTGTGCGCCCTTCAAGCTGGTCCACTCGCGTACCGGCCTGGAAGGAACGGGTTATGCCTCCATCCTCTATCAAGATCGCCTTTTCCTGGGAACCAACCAGGGACTCTACTACTTCGATTGGAAAGAGCGGGGCGATCCGTTGAAACCGATGCGCCTGCAGGAGGTCGGGCAAGCCAAGGGCCAGGTCTGGAGCCTGCAGGAACTGGGTGGCGAGCTGCTCATCGGGCATCACGAAGGCGCTTTTGTGCTGCGCGGAGAGGAGGCCGTCCCCCTATCCCGCGTGCAGGGCGCCTGGAAGTTCCTCGAACTGAGTTCCTTTCCCGGCTATGCCGTTTGCGGGACGTATTCAGGCCTGTTGCTGTATCGCCGGGATCCGCAGTGGACCTTCGTTCGCCGGCTCGACGGCTTCGGCGAGTCGGCCCGGGTCATGGAGCAGGATGCCGAGGGGAATCTTTGGGTCTCCCACGCCTACAAGGGCCTCTATCGCGTCCGTTTCGCGGCAGACGAGCCGGCGATCGCCGGCGTGGATTTTTACAATTCCGGCAACGGGCTGCCCACCGACCTGTTCATTAATGTCGGCAAGGTCCGGGGCAAACTCGTGTTTACCACTCCCGAAGGCCTGTACCGCTACGATCCGTCGGAAGACCGCTTCTTTCCCGATGCCGAGTTGACGGAGGTTTTCGGCGAAGGCCGCAACGTTCACCGGCTTTTGGAGGATCAGTCCGGGCAGGTCTGGTTCTCGATCGACGAAGAGTTCGGCGTTGTCAAAGTGCGGGAAGAAGGCCTGTTCAATGAACTGGAGGTGCATTATTTCAACCAGATCCAGGATGTGTTGGTCGACGGTTTCGAGAGCGTTTTTGCCGTCGATTCCCACCATGTGTTCATCGCCACGGAGGGTGGTTTTGTACATTACGACCCTTCCATCGAAAAAGATCCCGAAATTCCGTTCGGGGCCCTGATCCGGGAGGTGGCGGTGTTGTCGAAAGATCAGCGCACCGTTTGGGCCGGCGGCCTCTATCAAAATAGGCCGCAAGCCGATCTTTCCTTTTCCAATAAGGACAATTCCTTCCGCTTCGTGTATTCAGCGCCGTACTACGAAGAACAGCAGCATTTGCAATATCGCCATCGTTTGCGGGGGTTTCAGGAAGATTGGTCCGACTGGACCACGCAGTCGCGCAAGGAATACACCAACCTGCCGCATGGCGACTATTCCTTCGAGGTGGAGGCGCGCAATGCCTACGGGCAGATCAGCGCTCCGGCCGTGTTCCCCTTTACGATCGATCCTCCCTGGTACGCCACCACGCTGGCGCGGATCGTTTACTTGTTACTGGCCCTGGTCATGATCTTCGGTCTGGTGCGATCTTCCTCCCGCCGGGTCGAGAAGGCGAAGGCCGTGATGGCCCGGGAACAGGCCATGGAACTCGATCGGAAAGAAGCGGAATATCGCGAAGAAGCGGAGCGTTCGGAGGCCGAGATCATCCGGCTGCGAAACGAAAAATTGCAGTCCGATATTCAGCACAAGAACAGCGAACTGGCTTCGGCGACCATGCACCTGGTCCAAAAGGGCGAGATCTTGATGAATATCCGGCAAGACCTCAGCAAACTGCTGCCCAATGCCGCCTCGGAAAACAAACGCCGCATCAAACAGCTCATCAAGACCCTGGAAGCCGACGCCCGTCTGGACGACAACTGGGAGCAGTTCGAACTGTATTTCGACCAGGTACACGAGGATTTCCTCCGGCGCCTGCGCGAACGCTTCCCGGCCCTGACGCCCAAGGATCAGAAACTATGCGCCTATCTGCGCATGAACCTGAGCACCAAGGAGATCGCCCCGCTGATGAACATCTCGGTGCGGGGGGTCGAGATCAGCCGCTACCGCCTGCGCAAAAAGCTGGAGCTGGAAACCGACGACAATCTGGTCGACTTCATACTGAAGATCTAAGCTACCGCTCCTCTTTGTCTCCCACGTAAAATGGGAAGTTGCCCGTCGCCGCGTTGCCGTGGCCGTCGTAGACGTAGACGAACATCCGGTAAGACCCTTGTTTGCGAGGCGCCCGGATGCGTAGTTGGCCCCCTTCTTCGAGCAGTGGTTTGATGGCCACGGCCTCGGGGCGCGATTCGGCGTCGCCCCCGGCGCGGATGTCGGTACTTTCCGGAAGCAGTTCCCAGACGTAGCGCAGGTCGTCGCCATCTGGGTCGCTCACCTCCACGGCGAAGTCGCAGATCTGCCCCGGTGGAATGTAGACGCTTTCCCGGGGAGCTTTCCCTCCCAACAGGAAGGAGCTGAGATGAGGCGCCCGGTTCTTCGGCCATTTACCCGACCATTCGTACTCGAGCACATCCATGACCTCCGTTTCAGTGCCGTCTTCCAGGAAGACGCCATACCAGGTCGGCGTAGTCTCCTGTTTTTGTCCCCACAGGAACACATACGAGCCCAGGCAGCGGTCGGGGTCGTCGAGAATTCCCTTTTCATATCGCAGGCGGTAAAAGCCGGCCTTTTCGGCGCTGGTTTGTTCGATGGGCACGCCCCAGTCGGTCTTGGGCACTTCCCAGTGGCCGTCGGGGCCCCATTCGGTGACGACGTAGGGGCCTTCCCAGCCCGCGGCGCGAAAGACCTTGTCGATACCGATCAGTTCGCCGTAGGTATTGACGCCATACACATCGATCTCGGGCGCCCGTTCCTGGATGAGTTGCACCTCGGGAATGTCGAGTCCTGCCGTGACGGTCATGACCGGATGGTGGGGGTCTTCCTCGTGGATCATCTTGGCGATGTCGTTGATGGCGTTCCACACCTTGAAATCGCTGTAGAAGAGGTCGGCCTCGTTGCCGACGCACCACATCAGGATGGCCGGGTGGTTCTTGTTGCTCTTGACCACTTCCCGGAATTGTTCGAGCTGGGCTTTGACCGCCTTGGCGTCGTCGTAATCGAAGCCCTGCCGCTCCTGCCCGACCCAGAGCCCGAACAAGACGGTGAGGCCCTTGGCGTGCGCTTCATCGAGCACGGCCACCGCTTCGCCCGATCCCCAGGTGCGTACGGAATTGGCGCCGTAGGCGACGGCCCGGTCGAGGTAGTTTTGTCCGCCGACCCCTTTGATGAAATAGGGCTTCCCGCCCCGGTAGAGGGTCCATTTGCCGTTCTCCTGTTTCACTTCGACGTGGATGGGACCGGAAGCTTCCTGGGCGATCATCGCCAGCGGAAGGCCCAGGAGGAAAAGTAAAAGAAAATGTTTGCCTTGGATCATGATCTTCGCGTATTGAAGTTTGCAGTGTGAATTCCACAAAAAATTAAGGAATAAAAGAAAGATCGACAAGGTAAAGTCGGAATGATGTAGTAAAGATGTAATGATCTTCCAAAAGATGTACGGTTGATGTAGGCCCGCGGCAGAGATTCTTCAAATCCAGCTATTATCTTTGTTAACATCACAATCCTGCCTATATGATGCAGCTATACGAACGCCTAACCATTCCCGGACGAACGCCGAGGCTGTTGCGGGGGTGGCGCCTCTACGGCTGGCTCCTGATCCTCGGTTTACTACCGGCCCCCGGCAGGGCCCAGGTAGGGATCGCTCCCCCTGCGGAAACCAGCCCGCCGTTGCTCGAAGCATTACCGGCCCGAACGCTGGAACTTCGGGTAGCGGACAGCCTGCTCCATCCGGAGGAGGTCCGCAAGCAACCCACCAAATTAACCGTGTTCGGCTATTACCGCCTATTCCTCTACGGCCGGAACATGACAGAACCGTATCCGAACCTAAGTCCGTACGAAAAAGCCTATGGGGTAGGCGACGGCTATCGGGAGCCCATGCTCTCGATGAACGTACTGGCGCGGCCCAACGGCCGATCCAGCTTTGGTACCGAACTGTTCGTTTTCACCCCCTACCTCGGAACAGGGCCGGAGGATAACGTCTTTTCGGTCAACCTGGGCATTAACTTCTACGGCAACTTCCGCACGGAGGCCGGCAACTTCGGCATCCGGGCCGGCGGCATCCACTGGTACAACCTCAGTCCGTTCACGATCGGGGTGTATCAGATCCTCGACCGCTACAGTATCTTCGACCGCACGCCCTGGGAAGGCGTCAACAACACCGATAAATACGATAGCTATTACCAGACCGGCGCGATCAACCGCGGCGACCTGCGCTGGAACAACCAGGCCTTCCAGGGGATCATCCTCAACGGGGGGCAGCTGCCGGCCGACCTGGGCTTCGATCTGTTCTGGGGAAAGACCCAACCCAACGGCGGACTGGCCGGGGCCGAAACAGATCCCCTGGCGACGATCTTCAATTTCGGTACCGCCGGCAACGTGCCGAGCTACCAGGGCTTCGGCGGGATCCGTCGTAGCTTGCCGAGCTTTCTGGCGGGGGGGCGGCTGACCAAACCCTTCGGTTCGGAGGGTTCGACGGTCAGTTATAACCTCATTTACAGCAATACCGCTCTCGATAGCCTCCACAATACGCACCGGAGCTATCAGGTACATACGCTGTCCTACGATCTGCAACTGGCAGACCTCAGCATCAGCGGCGAACTGGGCGCCGGGAGCTTCGAAAGCCCGACCTACGATCGCAAGTGGGGCGAAGCGCTGATGCTGCGGGTGAAGGTGCCTGAAAAATACACCTTCCTGCCGATCGATCTGCAGATCTACCAGATCAGCAAGAACTTCTATAATGAGAACGGCGAGATCGCTACGAACGCCAATCCGGACATCCAGGCCGAATTCGCCTGCGACATTGCGGCGGGGCAGGCCTCGGTCGGCGGCCTGATCACCCAGGTCAACCAGCTGGCCCACAATCGCCGGGGCGTCAACCTGAATACCGGCGTCGAACTCGGGCCGCTGCAGATCAACCTCGGCTGGGGCCTGGCCGCCGAGATCGACACGACGACCACCGAGCTGTCCTTCATCCACCGCATCAACGGCCTGGCCCTGTCGAGGATCTATAATCCCTTCCCGGCCGACGCCGTCTGTGCGACGACCTTTGGCCCGTACGGACGGCAGTTCTCCTTTTTCCGTGGGGCTTTCGAGCGGGTACAAACGACCGATATCGATCCCGCTACGGCCGGACCGCTCACGCGCAAGTACTACAATTCGGTCGACCTGCAGGGCAAACTGAAGTCGGAACTGGCCGGCCGGCCGCTGTACCTCTTCTACCTGGGCACGCTGGGCTCGGCCAAATCGACCGCTTCGGTCATCCCCTCGCTCAGCGACGACAGCTACCTCTTCGTGCAGTACCACGAACTCGATATCTATTACGAACTGTTCGAAAACTTCATCCTGACCGGCTATTTCGGACTGGAAAATGCCCGCGGCGGGCGCTTCACCGAATGGGACGCAGAGACGCAGCTGCCCAGGGAGCAATGGGCGCGCGGCATCGGCTTTGGGTTCGACTGGACACTGGCCGAGAACTCGGGACTCTATTTCCGGCATCGCTGGATGAATTTCGAAGATAAAAGCTTCGCCCTCGATCGCTACAAGGGGCGGGAGGTGACCATCGAATTGAAAACCTTTTTCTAATCAAGCAAGACGATGAGCAGAACCATACACCATCATTTGTATCTGTTGGCCGGCGGCTTCCTGCTGCTCTTTTCCAACGGCCTCTTCGCCCAGGATCAGGGCGCCGAAGAGGAAAAGAAGATCCGTTTCAATGGCTTGGGCCGGACCTTTCTCCAGAACACGGAGATCGGCGGGGAGATCCTGAATAACGACTCCACGACGGTGCGCTCGCTGACCGACGGCGAATTTCTCCTCGACCTGGCCGTCAACGCCACGCCCAACGATCAGACCGAAGTGCAGACCATCCTGCGTTTGCGCAATGAGTTTGGGGGCTTCTTCGGCGCCGGCGTCACCGTCGAAGTACGGGAGCTTTGGGCCAAGGGCATCATCGCCAATGTGCTCAAGTACCGCGTCGGCGACATGGATCACGCCATGACCCCCTACACCCTCTACCTCCCCGAGGAGGAAGGCATGGTCAACGAACCCGAGATCTTCCGACCCCAGAAGGAGGTCATCTACTACGAACAATTCTACACCGAAGGCAATCGCCGCCGTCTGCAGGGCGCCAAGCTCGATTTCGGATTGGCCTTCGGACAAGGGCTTCGCGAGGCCGAGGTGTCGGGTTTCATCGCCCGCATCCGGGGAACCGATTTCTTTACCACGCCCTCGCGTTTTGTCGGCGGCGGACGAATCGGGTTGCTCTCGCAGAATTTCGGGGCGTCGACCCGCGCCAAGCTCGGCCTCAACCTGATCCATACCTGGGACGACCTCCAGTCCGGCGAGGCCAACAACGGCATCCGGAATCTGGTGTACACGGCCGATTTCGACCTGCGTATCTTTGAAAAGGAAAACCTGGCCCTCCACCTCACCGGAGAAACCGGCCAATCGTCGCTGGAGTTCAAGGAAGACAGCCTGTCGGTCTTCGACGAGAGCGACAGCTTTCTGGAGGTGGGCGCCACCTTGAAACTCAAAAAGCACGGTCTCGACCTGAGCGCCGGATTCGTCGACGTCGGACCCGATTTCTTCAGCACCGGCGCCCAAAGCAAACGGATCGATTTCGATCGGGAAAAGACCTACTACCAACGCATCGGCAATGACCGGCAACTGCGCATGCCGACCTTGTTCGACCTTGGCCGCGACCGGGCGCTGTACACCTATCAGCTATCCGACCGCCTGATGCCCTACGATCCGCGCTACAGCAATACCCAGCCCTACGGTCAGGCCACGCCAAACCGGCGCGGGCTCCGGCTGGGCGCCCGGTATGCCTCTCCCAAGAAGGGCTGGGATGCGCGCCTCGACGCGGGCCTGATGAAAGAGATCCGTGGGCAGGGCACCTTCGAGCTCAAGGATTTCCTGCTCGTGCGCGCCCTGGCCAACCTCAACTTCGACCAGATGGCCGAATGGGAGAAACAGCTGCGGCTGACCCTGGGCTTGCAATATGAACAAACACAGCGGGGAGGACTTCCTATTGAAGAAGTAGACCTGAGCTCTACCCTGATCGAGGCCGGGCTGCAAGCGGAACTGTTCACGCGCTTCGACCTATTGCTCGGTCTCAAATTCCTCACGGCCAGCGGGAACGACTACATACCGTTGATCGAAGAGTTTAACGACGTGAAGGATTTCCCCGAGGCCTACGTCGTTGACGATACCGAGACGCTGCTCGGCGGCGGCTTTCGCTACCGCTTCAAAGAAGGCATCTATCTGACGCTGCAATACCAGCGGTTCGATTTTAGCCGCGCGACCGATCCGGCCCACGACTACCGGTTCAGCCAGTTCTTCGTGCTGTACAACATGAACTTCTAATCCTCGAATTCCTTGATCATGAGTAACTTCTCTCTTAATATTCACATTCGCACCCTCTTTCTGGCCGTAGGGGCCTTGACCATAGCGCTGCTCGGCTCCGGCTGCGATCACGATACCGATGTATTCGACGGCCCCTCCCTGGTCGACCGCTTCGGCGAGTTCGAACTGCTCGAGCCCCTGGGCATCGACCGAGCCACCGTCGATTTCTCCGCCGGCGAATCGGTGACCTTTACCGCTCGTTTCAACAAGCGCATCGACTGGGTGTTGGTGATCACCGGCACGGAAAGCGGCGCCGTCAAGCGGATCGAAGGTTTTGAGAACGAGCTGAGCGCCGACAATGCCCGCTGGCTGGGCGGCACGACCGAATTACCGCTGTTCAAGAACGAGCTGTGCATGGTCGAGCTCATCATTCCCGAAGAAGATTCGCTGACGATGACCGGTGAGGTGACCATCGTCGGCGCCAAGATCTACGACGGGGCTGTCTATGCCGATTTCGAGACCGATGCGGGCAGCAATATCTTCGTCGGGAATTTTGAGTTCGAACTCACTCCCGCCAGTGGCCGGACCAACAGTATTGCAGCCGGCCAGGGCGACTATTGCTGGTTCTTTCAGGGCACCGACAACGTCGTATCGAACTTCTTCGTGGGATTGATCGACATCCAGGCCGCCGTGACCGGCGAAACCTATGCGCCCGTTCCGACCACCGTTCCCGAAGACCTCTACTTCAACTGCATGGTCTATTCCGACGGAGGTCTTTACGGCCTGGCCGTTCTGCAACTCATCTACGACTCCAACGACAGCGGGGCTTTCGAAGACGGTCAGGATCAGGTGTTTGCCCTGCCGGACATTGCGCTGGATTTCGAGGGCTGGCGTCTGTTCAGTTTCCAGGTCGGCGAATTGGGCCTGAGCGAACAGCAATTGAGCAAGATCGTCAACATCCGGGCCTTGCTCATTTCCCAAATGAACCTGCAGCCCAATCCGCCCTTGCAGGTCGACTACGCGCTCGACTACCTCATCTTTACGGCCGGAGGGCCGCTGGAGTTGTAGCCTCTGGCCTACCGTTCTGGTTTCTCGTCATCTAACCAATTTCGACCTATGGAAAACCGCAGCTATCAGAAGATCCGGAACTTAAGCGCTCTGCTGACCGCAACCCTGTTGTTGGCGAGCAGTTGCGTGCAGTTCAAGCCCATGGCCCTCTACGACGCGGAAGAACCGGAAGCATTGCCGGTGCGGCCGGTCAAGATCTCCCAGGCGGTGGAACCGGTCGTTTTCGACGATAGCGATAGCTACGTCTGGGGCTTCACCGAAGACCCCGACTGCCTGACCGGCGGTAGAACGACGGAAGCGGCCTACAGCGGAGAAGCCTCCCTGCTCGTGAACTGGGATCGCAACGCCCCCGGCTGCGACTGGGTAGGGTTCGGCATCGGTTGGGATAATTGGGCCGGCAAAGACCTTTCGGAGATCCTGCCCTACGCCGCCATCGAAATGCACGTTCGCGCGGTCGAAGGCAAGATGTTCGGCCTGCCCATCGTGCTGACCCTGGAAGATTACTCCGGCGGACAATCCTATTCCTATACCGGCAACAAGTATTTCGAACGCTCGCTGATCGACGAGCAATGGCAAAGAGTAGTGGTGCCGCTGGCGACCTTCAACATCGAAAAAGACGGCCTCGACGCCACCAACGTCAAGCAATTGATGATGGAACTCCAGCAGAGCGGACGGGTCTATCTCGACGACATCCGGCTGATCTTCTACGAGCCCGAGCCTCAAAAACCCTGGCTGGTCGAAGAGCCGCTGCCCGATCCGCTGGCCCTGCCCATCCAACTCTTCGGCGATGCTTTTCTCAACAACAACGGCTGGGGGCTCATCGCCGACGAGTGCCAGGATTTCGGGATCACCTCCGCGGAACATGCCGAAGGGAGCCGCGCCCTGCACCTTAGCTGGCAGGTTCAGGACGATTGTCAACTGGTTGCCCTGGGCGGAAGCTGGAATAAGTGGCACCCGGTCGACGTTCGCCCCATTCTACCCGCTGCCGCCATCACTTTCGAACTCAAGACGGCCGCCGGGTCGGCCGAACGGCTGCCTATCCGGGTTGGGCTACAGGACTATGGCCGGACCAAGGCAAGCGTTCTTCTGGAGGCGAAATACGTACAAGGCGGACAGTACACGACCTCCTGGCGGCA
>JAGQXA010000691.1 GCA_020436865.1 Saprospiraceae bacterium
GCCGACAAACGGTATTGCAGCTTGATCAGCTCGAAATCGATCTTGGGCAGCGTAAACAAGTGATACAGCACAGCCTTTTTGTCGAACAGAATGTACACCATGAATACCACCAGCGCCACCGCCTCCGAGATCGTGCTGGCTAGCCCGGCGCCGCCGATCCCCATGGCTGGAAGTCCCCAATGCCCGAAGATGAGGGCGTAGTTGAGCAGGATGTTCACCGTGGCCAAAATGACCGTATCGACAATGATGAAGGTCGTCCGCGCAATGCCCGTGTATAGAGCGATGATCGCCACGCCGGTGTAACTAAAGAAAACACCCCACGAACGATAGGTCAGGTATTCCATACTCTTGGCGAAAACGACCTCCGAATTCACCAGCAGCTGGAAAAAGTAGTAACAACCATACTGCATGAAAAGGAACAAGACCACGGCCAGCGCCAACTCGAAGTAGACGAGCGCATAAAAGGTCCTCCCCACTTCCTCCGGACGCCCCTCCCCCATCCGGCGTGCGATCATGATCTGCCCGCCCCGCGAAAATCCGTATCCGATTGCCGCCACGACCAGATAGAAGACCCCGATAAACCCGATCGAAGCGAAATCGGCTTCGCTGAGGTGGTAGAGAAAAACGCTGTCGCTCAGAGCAATGACGTTTTGCGCCGCGCTGCCGAGCATGATCGGGGTAGATATGGAAAGGATCTGGCGGTATGAGGTATTCAATTGCATGCCGGGCCAAAGGTAATCTATTTGCGGATATCGGAAGGGCCAGGGCCGCTAGCCAGGGCTTTGGCAAAATGAGGAATAATCCGTATTTATGTCGTGACTTTCATCACCATACTCGAAACAGAGAAAACTACCGCTTCCCAAATCTATCGGTTATGCAAAACTATACTCCCGCTCGCTTTGCCATCCTGCTGGCTACTTGCGCAACCCTTTTTTTCACCGCTTGTTCATCGAATGAACAGGGCAAGCGATCCGAAAATCAGTCTTCGCAAATGTATCTGAAAAAAGACCTCCAGGCCCCGGTGGCCAACCAACAACCCAAAGAACTCACCATCCACGGCGATACGCGCATCGACCCGTATTACTGGTTGAACGATCGCGACGACCCCGAAGTCACCGCCTACCTCGAAGCCGAAAACGACTATGCCCGGAACATGATGTCGCACCTGGCCGGGTTCGAAGACGAACTGTACGACGAGATCATCGGCCGCATCAAACAAACCGACCTGTCCGTACCGTACCTCGACAACGGCTACTGGTACTACACCCGCTACGACGAGGGAAAGGAATACGCGATCCACGTGCGCCGGAAAGGCAACATGGAAGCCGCGGAAGAGGTGATGCTCGATGTGAACGTCCTGGCCGAACCCTACGATTTCTACAATGCGGGCGGACTCAGCGTCAGCCCCGACAATCGCATCCTGTCGTACGGCGAAGATACCCTCAGCCGCCGCATCTACACCATCCAGTTCAAGGATCTGAAGACGGGGAAAATGCTGCCCGACCTCATTCCCAACACCACCGGCCGTGCCGTCTGGGCCAACGACAACAAGACCGTTTTCTACTCCATGAAAGACGAAGCGCTGCGCTCGTACAAGATCTTCCGACACGTGCTCGGTACGCCGGTCAGCCAGGACGTCGAGGTATGGCACGAGACCGATGAAACCTTCTCCACGTTCGTATACAAGTCCAAATCGCGGAAGTACCTGATCATCGGCTCCTATCAAACGCTGTCGACCGAATATCGCTACCTCGACGCCGACCAGCCACTCGGCGAATTCCAGGTGTTCCAGCCTCGGGAACGCGACCTGGAGTACTCGATCGCCCACTTCGATGGCTCGTGGTACATCCGCACCAATCTCGACGCCAAGAACTTTCGCCTGATGAAATGCCCGGAAGGCGCCACCGGCAAGGAGAACTGGGAGGAGGTGATCGCACACCGCCCGGACGTTCTGCTGGAAGACATGGAACTCTTTCAGAACTATCTCGTTCTGTCTGAGCGCAAGAACGGGATCGTCCAGTTGCGCATCCGCCCCTGGCAAGGCGAAGAACACTATATCGATTTCGGGGAAGACGCCTACATGGCCTATACCAGCACCAATCTGGAATTCGACACCGAGCTGCTGCGGATCGGCTACAC
>JAGQXA010000120.1 GCA_020436865.1 Saprospiraceae bacterium
GGGCGCGGCGCCTCTATGGAAAGAGCTATGAAGAACTGCCCCCGGTATTCCAGGCCGAAGTCAGAAAAGAACTACCTCTACTGATCTCGGAAGCGGAGCCGACCGGCCACCGGGAAGAGTAAGAGGGATCCTCGGACCCCTCTTTCATCTTTCTACCAGCTTCGCTTCCGACAGCGAATAGATCAGCCGGTTGATATCGCCGGAATTGAGCTGCAGCCGACCGCGGATGGTGATCGGTTCGGCCGTATAGTTGATCGCCTCCTTGGCATACACTTCCATCACGGTTTCCGGACCGGCGCCGCCGCAAAAGAAGCACATGTTGTAGGGAAATGCCGAAAAGACGAATTCCTTGTGTCCCTTGTAGCCTTCCACGGGAATGATATAGCCCTTGATGGTCACTTCCTTGCCGTCGAG
The DNA here is from genome assembly GCA_020436865.1 of Saprospiraceae bacterium. Taxonomy (GTDB): domain Bacteria; phylum Bacteroidota; class Bacteroidia; order Chitinophagales; family Saprospiraceae; genus JAGQXA01. The sequence goes on from JAGQXA010000120.1 coordinate 415, forward strand.
CGCCTTCACTTCGTCGCTGAACACCGGCACATCGACCTTGAAGCCCATCAGTTCGTCGTATTGCTTCTTGAAGGTGATCTTGGAAAGCGTTTTCCACATGTGATCCTGCGCCTGCACCGTGCCGGTCAGGAGCACTGTCAGCCCCAGGGCCATCGATATTTTCCAGAGCGTCTGCTTATTCATATTGTGTAGCCATTTTCAGATTAGAACTCTTCCTTCGATATCGTTCCGACCGCATCCAGCGGTCGGAACGGCCCTCTTTCATCTTATATCTTTCATCTTTCTACTAACACAGCTTTTTCCAGCTTATACATGATCTGGTTTGGATCGCCCGGATAAAAGCGGAAGATCCCCTTCAGCACGATGGGCTTTTCCGAAAAGGCAACCTCCTGGTTGTCGTCCATGTATACCTCCATGACCGATTCGGGGCCGGCCTTCCCGCAGAAAAAGCACATGTTGTAGGGGAATTTGGAGAACATGAAATTGCTCTGGGCCCGCTGCCCGGTCAGGGGAATGATATACCCTTTGACCTCGACCTCCTGGCCTTCCAGTTGTTGCACGAGCTTGCGAAAGGGGTTGTTATCCTGTCCGGCCTGCTCGTATTTAAGCATGGTCAGCGTACCCCATACGCTGGTAGTTTGAGCCGAAAGACCGGCTGATTGCCACAGGAGCGCTCCTACGAAAAGAGTACAGGAAAAGATCAGGTTCTTCATAGATCGGATAGTCGTCTTTCTTTAAACGCGGCCGGCCGGGAAATGGCCATTAAGGGGGCGTTAAATTTTTTACCGCTGTGCAAGCGTGGTGGAAATGTCGGCATTACTGGCCTGTATGGCCGGGATCACGGCCGCCAGAAAGCCCACCAGCAGGGCGCCCGCCAAGATAGCGACTTCCTGCCACATGAACACGGCGCCGGTCAGAGAGTAACGATAACTCTCCTTCATGAAGCCTGCCAGCACTTCCATTCCGAAGTGGCTCAAAGCAATACCCAGCACATAACCCGACACGGCCAACAGCAGGCCTTCCAGAATGATCATCAGGAACACCTTGCCGGGCGTGGCGCCCATGACCCGCATCCAGGCGAGCTCGTATTTGCGGTCTTTTAGCGAGGAAAACAGCGAAATGAAAATGCTGAGGCCCGACACCACTACGATCACCAGGGCCAGTACCTGCAGGGCATCCATCCCCACGCCCAACCGGGCGTAGATCCTGTTCAGCTCGATGGCCGGCGTGGCGGCCAGCAGATCGGTATTCTCGTTGATGTTGCGCGGCAGGTTGAGGGTTTGAAAATTGCGGGTCTTGTACTTGACTAGTAAGGCCGTGATCTCTCCGCCGGATTCAGCCGATAGGTCGCCTGGAGCAGCGCCTTCCTCCGCGTGTTCGCCCTCTGCATGCTCATGTGCCTCGTGATCGTGATCGTCGGCCGCTCCTTCCGACTCTGCATGTTCGCCGTGTACCTTCCAAATGCTTTGGGTGTTGGTGAGGATCAACTGATCGATCACCGCACCGGAAGGGGCCAGGATGCCGACCACCTGGAAGCTCTGCGCATCGCCGTGCTCGAGATCGTCGTCGTGCACAAAGCCGTGCGAACTCTTGAATTTGTCGCCCATCTTCAGGCCCAATTCGCGGGCGATGCTCGCTCCGATCGTCACTTCAAAATCGCCTTCCCACAGTCTGCCTTCGGCCAATTTGCCGGCGTACAGACCGACCAGGCGGTGGTCGGTGCCCACGATGCGATAACTCTGATAACTATCGCCCAAAGAAACCGGGATCGCCTCGCCGATGAGCGGATGATCGGGCCGCATGAACGGCCGGGCCTCTTCCAGGGAGATGTTGCCGGTGGGCGAATCGATGTGGTACATGCTGCTGAGAATGAGTTGCAGCGGACTCCCCTTCGCGCCGATGACCAGGTCGATGCCGGCCAGATTCTTGTCGAACTTTTCCTGGAGCTGCTTTTCCAGGAGGAACAGCAGGGAGATGAGCCCGACCCCCAACGCAAAGAGAATGAGGCTGAGGGCCATGTTCAGAGGCTTGTCGGTCAGGTTCTTCCAACTTAGTCGTGCGATATTCATAGGGCTCCGGAAGCGTTTGGCTGGACTTGCAATTGGATCTGATGGGGGAACTGCGCCTTGAGGCGATTGTCGTGCGTCACGACGAGCAGGGTTGCCTGGGCCAGCGAGGCCTGTTCTTCGAGCAGGCGGACGACTTCTCCCGTGTGGTGGTCGTCGAGCGCCGAAGTGGGTTCATCGGCCAGGATGACCTTCGGTTTATTCACCAACGCCAGTGCGATCGCCGCTCGTTGCCGTTCGCCCTCGCTGAGGTTATCCGTACGGGCCTGGAGCTTGTGTACGATGTTCAGGCGTTCGAGCAGGTGCACGATCCGCTCCTGGTCGGGCGCCTGGCCGGCCAGATGCCGGGCTAGCTGCAGATTTTCACCGACCGTTAGCGAACGCACGAAATGGGGTTTCTGGAAAATGATCCCGATCTGGCGGCCGCGAAAGTGGTCCCTGGCGGTCGAACGCAGCTCTCCGAGCCGGGTACCGGCGATTTCCACGGTTCCGCGCGAAGGGGTCAGCAAGCCGCCCAACAGGTGCAATAAAGTGGTTTTGCCACAGCCCGATTGACCCAGGACCAACCAATGCGACCCTTGTTCGCAGGAGACATCGGGAAAAGAGAGCGTTCGTTTCCCGTCGTAGGAGTATTCCAGTCCGGTGGTTCTCAACATGGTTACAGATCTTTGACAAGCAGGGCTGCGCCAAACACGCCGGCGCTGTCGCCTAGTTCCGGTTTTAAGAACATCGTCTGCAGCGAATGGTTGAACACATAGCGCTCGCATTCGGCGGGGCCGTCGCGGTACAGGCGTTCGATATTGCCGACGCCGCCGCCCAGCACGACCACATCCGGATCGAGGATGTTGACGATGCAGGCGATGCCTTTTCCAAAGAAATGGACCAGGCGCTGCAGGGTTTGTTCGGCGGCATCGTCGCCTCCCTTCTCTGCCCGCGTGGCGATCTCTCGAAGCGAGCGCTTTTGGCCGGTCAGCCCATGATAAAAACGCTCCAGCGCCGGACCGGAGAAGATCGTTTCCACACAGCCTTCCAGTCCGCAGTAGCAGGGGCCGCCCGAAATATCGAGAAAGTTATGCCCCCATTCGCCGGCAATACCGTGCCGGCCCCCGAGCACCCGCCCATCGACCACTACACCCCCGCCGACGCCCGTGCCCATGATCACGCCAAACACCACCCGCGCCTCCGGAGCATGGCTTCGCACGGCCCCAAACATAGCCTCCGCCACCGCAAAACAGTTGGCGTCGTTGGCCATGGCGATGGGCAAGTCGAGGTGTTCTTCGATATCTCTCTTGAAGAACTGCCCGTTCAGGACGGTCGTATTGCTGTTTTTCATCGTCTGGGAGGAGGGGTCCAGCGCGCCCGGCGTGCCGATACCGACCTTCTCGGGGCGCAGGCCGGTTTCCTTTTTGAGGGCCTCCACCAGCAGGCCGATCTGCCCGACGATGTGGCGATAGCCTTTTTCCTTTTCGGTCGGCACCCGAAGCCGGGCCAGGGTTCTTGGCGGATAGCCTTCTTCCAGGACGACCCCTTCGACCTTCGTGCCGCCCAGATCAATTCCCCACAGGATGCTCATGATTCAGGACTTTGTGGTTCGCAAACTTGTTTTTGAGCTAAATTCCAGGTAATTTTGGAGTCACAAACAGGCTTAAATGTATCATTTTTCCAGCATAATTAACGGTATTATTCCCCTTAGATCCCGACGCGATCTGTAAGGCCGATGCCGTTTTAAAAAGGAAAAGCTCTGACAGGTTGCGAAACTTGTCAGAGCTTTTTTGTTTGAGTATCTTTGCCACTTCTTTGCAAAAAGGTGGCCTTACTTTACGAATCAACACGCATGTACCAGGAATTCAAAGAGCTGAACCTCCCGCAGATCGACCAGGAAATGCTACGCTACTGGGAAGAGAACGGGATATTCGAAAAGAGTATCGACCAACGTCCGGCCGACCGCTCTTTCGTCTTTTATGAGGGGCCACCTTCGGCCAATGGCAAGCCGGGCATCCACCACGTAATGGGGCGCACGGTCAAAGACCTCTTTTGCCGCTACCGGACCATGAAGGGCTACCGCGTCGAACGCAAAGCCGGTTGGGACACCCACGGCCTGCCCATTGAGCTCAACGTCGAGCAGGAACTCGGCATCACCAAAGACGATATCGGCACGAAGATCACGGTCGACGAGTACAACCAAAAGTGCCGCGAAACGGTCATGCGCTTTAAGGACCGCTGGGACGATCTTACCCGCAAAATGGGTTACTGGGTCGATCTCGACGATCCCTACATCACCTATGAAAACGACTATATCGAGTCGGTCTGGTTCCTGCTGAAGCGCCTCTACGATAAGGGGCTGCTCTACAAGGGTTACACCATCCAGCCCTACTCGCCGGCCGCCGGCACGGGCCTGAGTTCGCACGAAC
>JAGQXA010000121.1 GCA_020436865.1 Saprospiraceae bacterium
AAATACTGCCGGACCAGCTCGATCAAGGGCCGTTGCACGGAGAAAACGACCATGGCGTCGGACAAGGGCAGTTCGTCGATGAGCACTTCGTCCTTTTCTCCGACAGAGGTCAGGTTTTCGAGATAGACGCGCCGTTCGTTGTCGTTATAGAGACGGTTGGGCACCAGGGTCGAGGGGGAATGCACCCAGCCGACGGTGATGGATGCAAAAGGTCGCCGCAGCAGCGCATCCGAGAGGATGATCTCCTGCACCTGCCCTTTCCAGTCTTGCAACGACATAGATGCCGGGAAGGGATACTTCCGGACGACGAGCAGATTTTGGTGCTTATCGGCAATAGAATAACACAAACTGTCCATCCCGATCAGGATGGACAGTTTGTAGTAGATCGTATACTTACGAGCGAATTTCGGTTCGGTAATTTCGAGTTCTATCTTTCCCAATTTCCAGAGAGGTTGGGTGAATTCATATCGCCAAACTTGAGGATGTTGTTCGGATCGTAGTTATTGTCGTAGCGGGAATACTTTTCGTCGGCGAAGCGGCCCATGAATACCCGCTTGGGGACGCCTACTTCGACCACCTGGACCAGCGTTTTCTGGTAGGTCATGGTGTCGGCGTCGATGTTAAAGGTGGCGCCTCTGCCGAAGGGAACGTACCGGAGGGAATCGAGGTTCAGGCCAAGGGTACGGATCGAGTCGATCGCCGGCATGTAAAACGTATCGTACCGGATCAACTCCGTATTGCTCGGATCGTCGGGGTCGCCAAAAACCTGAATGATCCGGAACCTGCCGGTGGTCAGCACCTCCCGCAGAGTGTCGAAGTTGGGAGCGAATTGCCCGGTTATGCCACGGTACGCCTCCTGTGCCTGCCGGATCTGCATCAATTTCTCGATGACGGCCAACTCCCGCCGTTCCTTTTCTGCCTTGAACTTGATCGGTTCGCGAATGCTGCTGATCAGCACCCAAACCAGAAACGCAGTCAAGGCGATCAAAATCAGGTTAATAGCTATTCTCATGGTTTCGGTTTGTTTTGATGCAATGATAACAATTTTAGACAAAAATAAGATAATCCGCCCAGCAATAATAAAACCTCCGATCGAATTTCAACCGACATGAAGAAGCCGCTCAATTTCCTGTTCGGGCAGGAAACTGGGCGGCTTGCAGTAAGGTTCGATCCGGGCTTGGATCATTCCATCGATCCGACCCGGCATTCGCCGTTGTACTTGGCGCCTTCGTCGACCAGGATCGAGCGGGCCAGGATCTTTCCGTTAATAACGGCGGTCGATTTGAGGTGAAGGCTATCCTTGATCCGGACTTCGCCTTCCACCAGGCCCATGATCACGGCCGTATCGGCGATCACGGTGCCTTCGATCCGGCCGGACTCGCCCATGACCAGGCGTTTGGCGCAACGCACGTCGCCGCTGATCTGTCCGTCGAGTCGAACGTCTTGCTGAGCCGAAAAGGAGCCTTCAATAATGGTATCTTTTGAGATCACACAGGTTACCTGACTGTTGGTGGAATTGGTTTGCTGCCCCGACCGCTGGGCTTCGGCGGGGGGCTGCTTGATACTTGCCTTTGAAACTGCCATGACTGATCGCTATTTTGGATATAATATATTGAGAATGCCCTAACCAAACCAGCCATCCAGGATACTTACATAACGATGAAAAAGGGAGGGTGTGGAGAAGCGGAAGCCGGTCGAAAAAGTCTGCCGTTTAAATTTAGCAAAATCGTCCGTTCGGAAAAAGTTCTGGCCGGCAAATTTTCCATCGGCACAACATTTCTCCGGATCTTGTAACCCAGCTTGCAAAACCGGGCTTTTTGGTTGCGCGCAAAAAGGTTTGCCATTCCATCGAATTGTTCCGACCTTTGCCGGTCATGAATAACGCCTCGGATATCTATCTATTGGGGATCGAATCGTCCTGCGACGACACGGCTGCCGCCGTCGTGCATAATGGCGCCGTACTGAGCAACGTCGTGGCCAGTCAGGAAGTCCACCGCCGGTATGGCGGGGTGGTTCCGGAGGTGGCCTCGCGGGCCCATCAGCTGCACCTCATTCCCGTCGTCGACGCCGCTCTGAAAGAGGCCGGCATTACTTCTGCCGATCTGTCGGGCGTCGCCTTCACCCGCGGCCCGGGCCTGATCGGCTCTCTCATTGTCGGCGTATCGTTTGCCAAGGCATTGGCGCTGAGCCACCAGCTACCGTTGGTCGAGGTCAACCACATGCAGGCCCATGTGCTCGCCCATTTTGCCGAGCCCCCCTACCCTGCTTTCCCCTTCCTCTGCCTGACCGTTTCGGGCGGACATACCCAGATCGTGCTGGTGCGCAGTCAGCTCGACATGGAAGTGCTCGGCGAGACCCTCGACGACGCGGCCGGGGAAGCATTTGACAAAACCGGTAAAATGCTCGGCTTGGACTATCCTGCCGGTCCGCTGATCGATCGGTTGGCATCGCAGGGAGAAGCGCGCTTCCCCTTTCCCAAACCGCAGGTAGAAGGCCTGAACTTCAGCTTCAGTGGGCTCAAGACCTCCATCCTTTACTTCCTGCGCGATCAGGTGCAGGCCGATCCCGACTTCATTCAGGACAATTTACACGACATCTGCGCTTCCGTGCAGGCACGCATCGTGTCGATCCTCCTCGATAAACTACGACAGGCCGTCGAGCAGACCGGCATCCGCGAAGTGGCCGTAGCCGGCGGCGTATCGGCCAACTCCGGTTTGCGCCGGGCGCTGAATGCCCTCGGAGCGGAGGAAGGCTGGAACATCTACCTTCCAAAAATGGAATACTGCACGGACAATGCCGCTATGATCGCCGTTACGGGATACTACAAATTCCTGGCCGGGCAATTCGCCGGTCAGGATGCGACACCGGTGGCGAGGTGGGAGATCTAAAGGTCATTCAAACTCCTTCATCAATTTCTTCTTCATCTTCTCGAACTCTTCTTCGCTGATCACGCCCTTTTCTTTCAGTTCGCCGAGTTTCTGCAGGCGCTCCAGCACATCTTCGCCCATGTTGGGCATATCGAAACCACCCTCTTCGGGGGCGCCTTTCTTCTTGGAAGACTCCTGCTTGCGCAATTCTTCGGCGACCTTCTTGCCCTTTTCGAACTTCTCCTTATAGAGCTTCTTGAGGCGGGCCGGGTCGAAATCGAGGATCGTACCGCCCGACTCGAAGTGTTTTTTGAAAACCTCTCCAAGCGCATAGGTGGAGGCGCCGGCAAAGATCGACACGGTCACGCCGCCGAGCAGGGAGCCCACGCCGGGAATCAGTTTAATGAGGCTTCCGGCGCTGACGCGGGCCAGGGTCGAACTGGTCAGGGAGGTCACGATGGCCTTGCCCTGGGTTTCCGAAAAATTGACATCGTATACCCGGCACAGCTGGCGGATCATGTCGAGTTGCAGGGCGCTTACCGCAAAGATATCGGCGATCAGCACCGGGATCAGTCCCGCGCCCATCGACCAGATGACGTGGTTGCGGATAATGGTATCGGCATGTTTGGTCTTTTCGGAATTCTCGGTACTCATGAGCTTGTTCTTTAGATTTTTAGCAGTGAGGTGGACGATCTTCTTTCCGGTTTCCTTGATCATGTGCGGTGGATTTACTGGAAAACCTTCCCATAATACGGAAACCGGCCGAAGCCGGCTTCCTTTTCTCGACCATCGGGAGCTTCATTCCGACCAACCACTAATCCACCCTGATCCGGACGCCCTCCGAGTGGCTGGTGAATTCCGGGGCGTACATGCACTGGATCGTCGTGATCCCGTTGGAAAAATCGCCCTTGTGCACCACCCGCAGGGGGTATTCGAATACATAGGTGCCGGTCGGCAGATTGCTGAAAAAGAAGTTGGTCGACACGTCGCGCGTACTTTCGTAGTATCCCAGGCCTCCCTGCCACTTGTACCGGCTGATCACATTGATCGGCTCGAGGCCGCTGGCGCGCATATCTTTCATGTGCACGTACTCCATCGGACGGTCGACGCGCAACTCGATCCGCACTTTGAGCTTATCGCCCGGACTGAGCACGGCGCCCTCGGCGACCGGACGAAGCACTTCGCCCTGCGGACCCAGTTCGACCTTGAACAGTTGCTTCTGCAAGGTCAGCGGCGTTTCCTCGAACTGGTCGATCTTGTCGAGTTGTTCGAAGTACTGCCAGTAGACAGCGCCCCAGGCCGGACCTTTATTCGGATTGGAAACCTTGATGGTGGCCAGGTCGTTCGACATTTGCTCCTGATCGAAGGCCAGTTTGAAATAGCCGGTGCCGGCTTCCGAAGAAGCCTGGGCCGCCTCGATGGCATTCTGACGGAGCGGGTCGGGTTTCTTGCCAAGTTGGATCTGCACCGGCTGGTCGTCGAGCAGCCAGTTATCGCCGTTCATCAACAGGGCATAGACAGCCGAAGCGGTGGCCTTGGTCGTCTTCCAGTGGTTGGTCTGCTTATTCTTGAGCAGCCAGAGTTTGAGGTCTTCGACAGCCCGGGCGTCTTTCGCCACTTCGTCGAACACTTCGATCATCAGGGCCTGGGTTTCGATCGGATGCTGGTACCAGAAATAACCGGCCGGCTGTTTCCAGTATCTGCCCAATTCCTCTTTCTCCATCGAGCGTTCCTTCAGCGACTTCACGATGGCGGCCGGCGCTTGGGGCTTCTTCACCCGCTGTAATGCCAGGGCGACCATGCCTTCCTGATAGATCCCTTTATTCAGCCAATACTTCTCGGCCTGGCCGACGAAATAGTCGAACACCTGCTCGATCTTGCCATCGAGCGCGATGTAAATACCCTGGTCCTTATCGAAGACCTGTCCGTCCTTATTCGCCTGTGCCGTTTGGTCGACGAGGTAGAACGAGCGCGTGTAGAGGTAGTGAATAACGATGGGATCGAGATGATCGTCCTCCCATTTAGCCTGGCCGCGTTTCACCTGCCCGGCCAGGCGATCGTAGTACTCGATCATGCGCTGGTCGGTATAGGCCACGGCGTCTTTGACCATACGCCAGGTGGCTTCCTTGCGGCGAACGTCGGTCACGCCCAGCCGGTGCAGATGACCGAAGCCCTCTACGATGTACTGGGTGATGTACCAGTTGTCGCGCCCGCCGGGGAACCAGGCGAAGCCCCCGCCCGGCAGCTGATAGTCGGCGAGCTTGTCCAGCGCAGCGGTTTGCTCCTTGCCCATTCGATTGAGATCGAACAGCAGGCCGATCTGCTTCTTCTGTTCTTTTTCGTCGAGCGCCTGCAGCACCCAGGGGGTTTCTTCGAGCAGGGCCGACTTGAGTTCCTGATTCTTGGCCAGATTGCTCTCCATGGCCGGCTGGTCGCGCCACTGATCGAACACCGACTTGACCTTCGGGTGCGAATTGGCTACGGAGGCGGCCAGGGCATTGGCGTAGTAGCGCGAGAAGATCTGCTCTGTACACTCGTAGGGATACTCCATGAGGTAAGGCAGCGCCTGCACGGCATACCAGGCCGGATTAGAGGTGAATTCGAGGGTGTAGCGATGATG
>JAGQXA010000692.1 GCA_020436865.1 Saprospiraceae bacterium
TTCCCCGCCGCGCGCAGCAGAAACACATAGACCGGAAAGTGATCGCTATACCCCCCGAGGTAGGTGTCGCCGACAAAGGTGCGGAAGGGGTAGCCTTTGTACTGCCCCGTCTTTTGTACCAGAAAGCGCTCGTTGTACACATTGGCCTGGTGGAAGAAATAGCCGTCTTGCTCCGACGACAGCAGGCCCTCCGAAAGGATCACCTGATCGAAGAGATTCCAGGTGTCGCGCCAGGCCAGCGTACCGAAGCCTTTGCGGAACAACTGGAACATCGGATTGTACAGTTCGCCCGGCCCGACAGATTCCTTGCGGCCGTGGGCCTGCAGGACCTTCTTTACGCTCGGACTAATGGGGTCGTCGTTGAGGTCGCCCATGAGGATGATCTTGGCCTTGGGGTCGGCCGCCGTCAGAGAGTCGATCTTGGCCTTGCAGACGGCCGCGGCAGTCATGCGTTTCCATTCCGAGGCTTTTTCTCCACCGCTGCGCGAAGGCCAGTGGTTGACGAAAAAGTGCATGGGTTCACCTCCGAACAGGCCGGTTACATACAAGACGTCGCGGGTGTAGATGCGCGAGCTGTCGGGCTCGTAGAGGTAAACCGGCAGGGCTTCGGCATGCTCGACCGTGAAGTACTTGGGCTGATAGAGCAGGGCCACGTCGATCCCACGCCGGTCGGGCGAATCGAAGTGTACGATCTGGTATTGTCGATCAGCCAGGCGCGGATGCTTGACGAAATCTTCGAGCACTCCGCGGTTCTCGATCTCGGAGACGCCCAGAACAGCGGGCCCGTCGGGCGTCAGTTCGGCGCCTATGCCGGCAACCACGGTGGCCAGGTGATCCAGCTTTTCGGTGTAAATGGCGGTTCCGTAAAGTTTTGATCCGGCCGGGGTGAACTCCTCGTCGCGAATATCCGGCGCATCGAGGGTGTCGAAGAGGTTCTCGAAGTTGTAAAACCCGATGCATCCGATCTGGTAGCTTTTTCCTTGTGCAAATCCGCTGATTTGGACTCCTACTATCAATGCCAGGATACAAAGGGCGGTTCGGGCTTGTCGGACGAGGGTGGAGAGGCAGGCATTACAGGGCATGAACAGAATTTTTCGATGATCCACTATTAGGAGTGCTAATTTGGGCCATTTTCACGACCCTTCCCGTTAATTTTCGGATAATTTTTTCCCGGCGGCGATCCTAGTTTTCGAAAACTGCTAATTTAGGCGCGCATTTCTTTCTGCACGATACAATTTACCACCGCATGAATCGATTCCTTTACCTTTCTCTTTTACTGCTCCTTCCCTGGCTCGGCCACGGCCAGATCCTCCTCTTCCAGGGCAAAGTGGTCGACGAGCGGACAAATGCGCCTTTGCAGGGCGTAGAAGTTCGCACCGAACTCGACGCCACGACCACCGATGCACAGGGCGACTTTGAGCTGGAATTGGCGATGGATGTCAGGCAGGTCACCTTCGAGTTTTTCCTGGAGGGTTACGAAACGACCTTACTGGAAGTAGAGGTGACCGATCTCGACGTCAAAGATCTCGGTACGATCTCCCTGGCCACCATGTCGGCCACCACTCAGTTGGGAGCGGAAGAACTCATCCCGACCGTCGTGCTCGACGACAACGACCTCGACGACGATGCGGTAAGCCAGGATATTTCGGGGCTGCTCACGGCCTCGCGCGACGTTTTCGTGTCGGCCGCCGCCTTCACTTTCGGACCCGCCCGCTTTCGCATCCGCGGCTACGATTCCGAAAATACCACCGTACTGATGAACGGCGTACCGGTTAACGACCTGGAGAACGGCCGGGTTTTCTGGGGTGCCTGGGGCGGGCTGAATGACGTCACTCGCCTGCGGCAGACCGACTTCGGCCTGGGCCCCATCGAATACGCCTTCGGCGGTATCGGCGGCGCCACCTTCATCGACACCCGGGCCTCCGTACAGCGCAAGCAGTTGCGGGCTTCCTATTCGAGCTCGAACCGCACCTACCGCAACCGGCTCATGCTGACCTATAGCACCGGTCAATTGGAGAA
>JAGQXA010000693.1 GCA_020436865.1 Saprospiraceae bacterium
AGCACCTTTAGCATGGGTTCCAGCTCCTTCTTTTTGCGCTGGGTGATGATCTTCTTGACGACCTCCCACATGTCCTTTTCGGCTCGGAAAAATTCCTTGCGTTCGCCGGGTTTGAGTTCCTTGTACACCAATCCCCAGTCGATCAGGGCCCGCAGGTTCATGTTGGCATTGCCTCGGGAAACCATCAGGTCTTCCATGATCTCGTCGGCGCTGAGCGCCTCCGGTGAGATGAGGAGCAGCGCATGGATTTGAGCCATGGTGCGGTTTACGCCCCAACTGGAGCCCAGCGCTCCCCACGATTGAATGAATTTCTCTTTTCCTTCCCGTAGATCCATGGGTTGTCTTTTACCGAAAGCCTGTTGACCGATCCTCTACCGTTCGCTGCCCTTTCCCGTAATTTTCAAAACTTTTTGAAAATATGGGTTTTTCATGAATGAAATGCAAAAATCCGCCACTTTGTTTTCGGGACGGGGCATTGCCAGCATTCGGGCGGCTACTGCGCCTTAAGGATCCTGACGATAGAACGGGAGTTTGACGACGGTGGCGGCGAGCCTTTTTTGCCCGGCGACCACCTGAATGGAGCTGCCGGCGGTACTATAGCCCTTTTGCACGTAGCCCAGTCCGATCGGGATGCCCAGAGAAGGCGATTGCGTGCCGGAGGTGACTTCGCCGATCACCTCGCCCGCTTCATTTTCGATCGGATAGCCGTGGCGCGGCACCCGCCGGTCGTCGACCGTAAATCCTACGAGTTTGCGCTCGATGCCCTCTTCGCGCTGCCGCTGAAAGAGGTCGCGGGAAATGAAATCTCCCTTTTTCGTCTTGGTGATCCATCCGAGCCCGGCCTCGATCGGAGAAGTGGTATCGTCGATATCGTTGCCGTATAGACAGAAACCCATTTCCAGGCGCAGGGTGTCGCGGGCGCCGAGCCCGATCGGCTGGATGCCGAGCGCTTTCCCCGCCTCGAAGATGGCGTCCCAGATCTTGACCAGTTGTTCGGCTTCCGCGTAGAGTTCGAAGCCGCCGGCCCCGGTATAGCCGGTAGCGGAAATGAGCACATTGTCGACGCCGGCCAGCGTTCCCTTGGAAAAGGTATAGTAAGTGATAGCGCTTAGGTCGACGTCGGTCAGTGGCTGCAGCGCTTTGGCGGCCAGGGGGCCCTGCACGGCCAACAATCCGGTTTGGTCGGAAATATTGATCAGGCGCGTGTCGAAGGTATTGTGCCGGGAGATCCAGTCCCAGTCTTTCTCGATATTGGAGGCATTGACGACCAGCATAAAGGCCTGTTCACCTTCGGCGCACATATCTTCCGGCAGGCGATAAACCAGCAGGTCGTCGACAATTCCTCCCTGCCCATTGGGCAGACAGGAATACTGGGCCTGGCCGATCTCCAGGGCCGCGGCATCGTTGGAGGTGACCTTCTGTACGAGCTGCAGGGCCTCTTTGCCCCGGACGATGAATTCGCCCATGTGGGAAACGTCGAATACGCCGACGCCTTTCCGGACGGCATGGTGTTCTTCCTGGATGTTCCCGTACAAAATGGGCATGTTGTAGCCGGCAAACTCGGCCATTTTGGCGCCGAGGGCGATATGGCGTTCGGTCAGCGGTGTTGTTTTCATGAAAAGCGGATTAAGCTGGTTCTAGTTGGTTGGATCCTCATTCGAAATGATCACCTCTTCGATGATGTCGCCTACGGTTAGTTGATGGACGATCGCCATCCCGTCGTCGATGACCTCGGCAAAAATAGTGTAATTCCCATCTAAATGAGGCGTGGGCGAGTGAGTTATGAAAAATTGCGTGCCTTCGGTGTGGTTTCCCGACGAGGCCATGCCCACTTTGCCTTGCCGGTCGTAATGCAAAGGCGGCAATTCGGAGCGGATGGTGTAGTCGAGACTTCCATAGCCATCGCCTCGCGGGCATCCTCCCTGCACTACGAAATTGGGAACTACCCGGTGGAAGGTCAGCCCGTTATAGAAGCTGTCGCGGGCCAGCTGAACAAAGTTGAATACCGTTCCCGGCGCCACTTCGGGCAACAGACGGATCGTAAAGGAGCCTTTGTTCGTTTTGATCACCGCCGTCGGGTCGGCGGGCAGGGTGGTCAGCACTTCCCAGGGTATGGGATGATTGAATTCAGGCTCGATGGGCGGCGAAGCAGGTCGGTCTTTGAGAAAATCGATCGTTTTCTGCAGTTCGTTGTAGGTTTCGATCTCG
>JAGQXA010000694.1 GCA_020436865.1 Saprospiraceae bacterium
CCGCCAACCAGATCCGCTACGCCTTACTTTCCATGATCGACGATCTGGAAGCCGACGATCTGCGACCGGGCGTGATTGGCTAGTTCGTCCTCACTGTTTCACAAACCGTCCTTCCTGCCAGTTACCGGAGCTGCCGAGCCGCAGAAAATAATGCCCGGCCGGGAGTGCCCAGGTTTCCAGCCGAACCTCTCTGCTGCCGGCGGGCAAGACTTCCTGCAACATCCGCCGGCCGAGCAGATCGTACACTTCGATCCGGGTGGTGTGCGTCGACGGCGCCGACCACTGCACCAGCAATTCCGTGGAGGCGAGGGTCGGCGAAAGGCGGAGGGGAGGGGATTCGACCTCGACCGCAACCACCGGACCAAAGCTCAGCCGGCCGTCGAAATCGGCCTGACGCAGCCGATAGTAGTGCCGCCCCGGGAAAGGGTCGGCATGTTCGAAAAAGTAGGCAAGCGGCGCAGCACTTTCGCCCGCGCCCGGCACAATGCCGACGGTTTGAAAGAACTCGCCGTCGGCGCTGTGCTCGATCGCAAAGAAATCGTTATTCGTTTCCGAGCGGGTTTCCCAGAAGAGCTCGACCGCATTGCCGTTCACCGCCGCCCGAAAAGACAGGAGTTCGACCGGCATGGCCGCCTGACAGACGCCGCCCAGGGTCAAGCCTGCGAAAGAGCCTTTATTGGCGTTGGCGCCGGCGTCTGACACCACTTCTCCAACCACCAGGAGAATGTCGGTTATGGCCGCGCCGCTGTACTGCACCCAAACCGTCTCGTCATTGCCGCAACCGTTGAAACTGCCATTGGCGTCGCCGTCGCAAAGCGATTGATTGGCCGTACCGGTGGGGATAGTCTGCTGATCGACGATGGTCGAGCCATTGAACAGGACGACCTGCCCCGGATAGCCGTCCAGGCCGTCCGAGCGCGACTCCAGGTCGCCGAGAAACATGCCGAATTCGGTGACGGCCTGGGAAAAGACGATCAGCAGCGCCCATTTCTTTCCGCCGGAAGGGCTGGCGTAACCGTTGTAGTAGTCCAGATTCCCGTCGCTGTCGCTGTCGATCATTCCGAGCGTATTGGCCGAGGGGGCCTCTCCTTGCATGGTGTTGTCGGAATCGTCGCGCACGCCGCCGGTGGCTCCGCAGGCGTTGGTATAAGGGGTTCCCTTGGTGGCCAAATCGCTATTGTCTTCGTTGACCAGGCGCTCTTCAAAGCTGACCGTGCCCGCATAGGCCACGTTGTTCGTTTGCACCAATCCGGTGATATTTCCCGCGCCTACCGGCGCCCCACCGGCGCAATCGTCGAACATCATGCCGTAGACCGGAATGAACAGGGCCGCTCCGCAATGGGTGCTTTGCTGGGCGCTTTCCCAGGCATCGTTCAGGGCGCCGGCAGCGGTTTGAGCGGAAGAGCCTGCCGCAGCCGGGCTGGTGACGAAGGACAACTGGCCCGAGGCGGGCAGAACGAAGGCGAAACAGCCTCCCAATAAAAAAAGAAGAACGCGAGTCATCGTGGTTTTAATTTGGGTGGAAAGTTCACGAACCATCGCCGTTTTCGACAACTTTCCCGCCTTAAGTTTTTGTGAAGTTTACCGGCCGTCGAGTTCCCGGACGACCGCTCCCGTTAAAAATACGTTTGAATATCCGACAATTCACCGACAGAATTCGAGGAAAATGACCAGGCAGTTCGCTGCAGTTTTGGCGATTCTTGAAAAATAGCGCTTGACTTTCAAGGGTTTCTGCTATCGCGCCTGCCACCGGCGGCCATTCCCGGCAAAAATCCTACCTTGCGGCATGCAACTCTACCTCTTCGATATCCCAACGGAGATCTCCACTGAGCGCACCCATCTGCGTCGCCTGCGGGAAGGCGACGGCCCTGCGATCCATCGCCTGGTACAGAGTAACCGCCACCAACTCAGCAACTATTTTCCGACGACGGTACCCGCCACGAGCGATCCGCAAAAGGCGGAAGAGTTCGTATTGGAAAGACTGGCGCACTGGCTGTTGCAGGAAGAGTACACCCTAGTCGTGCAGCCCCTCGGGCAGGAGCGTGTATGCGGTATGGTGCGCGTGTTTCGGATCGATTGGCGGGTGCCGGCGGCAGAGGTCGGTTACTTCCTCGACGAGGGGCAGTCGGGGCAGGGCTGGATGACGGAGATCCTCCAGGCAGTGGCAGACTACGCGGCCGAGCACCTGCGCATGAAGCGCCTGACGCTGCGGATCAGTCCGGACAACCTCGCCAGCCAGCGCGTAGCGATCAAGTGCGGATTCGAACAGGAGGGAATACTGCGGTCGTCGTTCCGGCAAGGCGACGGCCGGTTGATCGACGCGCTGGTCTTCGGGCGCGTGTTCGACTGACGGCCTATTCCAACTCATCGACTTCGCCGATCTGGCGAAGGTATTCGAAGGTCTTCTCTGCTTCGGCCTGATCGACCACGCTGATGGCCACGCCTACGTGCACCAGCACATAGTCGCCCTCCCGGGCTTCCGGCACCATCGATAGGTTCACTTCCTTGACGATGCCGCCGAAGGACACCCTGGCCGAGCGAAAGGTCTCGTCGAGTTGCGTTTCGATTTGGAGGATCTTACCGGGGATTGCGAGGCACATGAAAGGAGTTTGAGAGTGAGTTTTGAGTTTGAGTTTGAGCCTGCCATGCC
>JAGQXA010000695.1 GCA_020436865.1 Saprospiraceae bacterium
ATATGCCCATTTTCTGGCTTTCCGAAAAAACTAATTCCTTTCCGCCTCCCCAAATGGCCAATCGCGACGGGGTACTGGCCATCGGCGGCGATCTGTCGCCCGAACGCCTGCTCAACGCCTATCGCATCGGGGTATTCCCCTGGTATAATCCGGAAGACCCCATCCTGTGGTGGTGCCCCGATCCTCGTTTTGTGCTCTTTCCGGAAAAGCTGAAGATAGCCCGCAGCATGCGACCCTATCTGAACCAACCGAAATTTCAGCTGACCTTCGACCGGGAATTTTCCACGGTCATGCGCCGTTGTGCAAAGGTCGACCGCAAAGGGCAGCGCGGCATCGGCACCTGGATCTCGGAAGAAATGGTACAGGCTTATACCCGACTGCACACCATGGGCTTCGCTCATTCCGTCGAAGTTTGGCAGGAAGACGAGCTGGTCGGCGGCCTCTATGGCATCGCGCTGGGCAGGGTGTTTTTTGGCGAATCGATGTTCGCCGAAGTCAGCAACGCCTCCAAGTTCGGCTTTATCCGCCTGGTGCAGCGCTTGCAGGAACTCGGCTACCGGATGATCGACTGCCAGCAGAAGACGCCTCATCTGGCCAGCCTGGGCGCCGAGTCGATCCCCCGCCGGCAATTCCTGTCCGTCCTCCGGGAGAACGAAACGGAACCTACACACCGCGGATCGTGGTCGGACCTGCTCACAACCGAGCCGCCTCTCTGGCCGGGCTGATCGTTATTTTCCGCTGCCGGACAACGCGCCGCCTTTCTTTCGATGGGAAATATGCTTAATTTATCGCCCGAAAACCGAGGAATATGCGTACCGTTGTGTTAGCCCTATTGTTATTGACCCTTTTGGCTTTTTCCAAAACCGACTCTCCTGCTTCCTTTTACCCCCAAGACTTCTTCCGCTGGCCGGTCGACCACCCGATCCGGTTGTCGGGCACTTTCGGCGAACTGCGTCCCAACCACTTCCATGCCGGGGTCGATATCAAGTCCCGGGCCGGCAAGGTAGGCGATCCGATCCTGGCCGCCGGCGAAGGTTTTCTATCGCGGATCGTGGTCGACGCCTCCGGCTACGGCAATGTGCTGTACCTCGAACATCCCAACGGCTACACGACCGTCTACGCTCACCTGAACAACTTTGTCGGTCGCGTGGCCGATTACGTCAAAGAGCAACAATACGCACGCGAAAGCTTTGAGGTCGAACTCTTCCCGGAGCCCGGCCAATTCGCTTTCCGGCAGGGCGAAAAGATCGGCGAGTTGGGGAATAGCGGGTCTTCAGGCGGTCCGCATCTGCACTTCGAGGTCCGCCACACCGAAACGGAGCGCCCCGTCAACCCCCTCCTTTTCGGGCTCCAGATGGAAGATCACCGCGCACCCCGGATGCATCAGTTGAAAGTATACCAATTCGACGAGCAGGGGCACGAGGTCGACTCCGACCTTTACTCCCTGCGGGAGGGATCCGGCTCGTACACGGTCAGCGGGGACACCCTGCTCGTACAGACCGGGCAGATCGGTTTCGGCCTCAAATCCTACGACCACCATGACCAGGTG
>JAGQXA010000696.1 GCA_020436865.1 Saprospiraceae bacterium
CGAACGAGAGCCTGTACGCCTGGATGGACGAAGGTTTTGCGACCTACGCCGAAGAAGAGGTCCTGCTCGAACTTAAATCGGAGGGCCTGATCCCTGGTTCGCTTCCAACCGAGAACTCCTACGATGCGTATTACGCCAATTATGCAGATCTCGTTTTCAGCCGCCTGGAAGAACCCCTGACCACCCCTGCCGACCATTTCACGACCAACTACGCCTACGGCCGCGGCTCCTACGACAAGGGGGCGGTTTTTCTGCAACAACTCGAATACGTCATCGGGCGTCAGGCTTTTGCCAAAGGGATGCTCCGATATTTCGAGCTCTGGAAGTTCAAACACCCCAACCCGAACGACTTTATCCGCGTCATGGAAAAGGTATCGGGCCTCGAGCTGGATTGGTACAAGGAGTATTGGATACAAACGACCCACTTTGTCGAATATGCCATCGACGAGGTCAGCGCCACTTCCAAAGGCCGCACGAAGATCAAACTCGAACGCGTCGGACGCATGCCGATGCCCATCGATCTGTTGGTGACCTACAAAGACGGTTCGCGACAACTACTCAACATACCCTTGCGCATCATGCGCGGCAGCAAGCCGGCGGAAGAATCCTCTTTGCCCTTCCTCGTGCTGGAGGACTGGCCCTGGACGAATCCCACTTACGAGTTGGAATTGCAGGCCGACCTCAACGACATCGAGCAAATTGAGATCGACCCGACCCGCCGCCTGGCCGACCTGAACCGGCAGAATAATATCTATCAGATCAATTGAGGCATGCGGATCAAGAAATTGCAGGACGCAGAACTACTGCTGGCCGGCGATCAGACCCGGCTCCGCGAACTGTTCCACCCGGAAAGGGAGGGCCTCGATCTTCCCTACTCGCTGGCCCACGCTTTTCTGGAGCCGGGAACCGACAGCTTGCCGCATCGCCTGCGAGGCTCTGAACTCTACTATTTCCTGCGGGGGCGCGGAGTCTTTTACCTCGAGGGCCAGCAGCAGGAGGTGGGGGCCGAAACCCTCGTTTGGGTGCCGCCGATGGCCGAACAATGGGTGCGCAATACCGGAACGGAACGCCTCGAATTCCTTTGCATCGTCGCTCCGCCCTGGACGCCGGAGGGGGATCATCTCACCTGAACTGGGCCGTTCGCTATTCAAAAAAAAGGCTATTTTTGCAGACCATCGAGCGAAAGCGGGAACGTGGCGGCACGGACCCGGAAAAGTACCTAGCTGCATGAGGATCCTGCAATTATGCAAGAAATTCCCGTTCCCCGTACGCGACGGCGAAGCCCTGGCCATCACGAATCTAAGCAGAGCCCTGCAAGCGTTTGATTGCGAGGTGTCGATGCTGGCCATGAATACCGTGAAGCACTTTGCCGAGCCCGACGATTTGCCCGCCGATCATGGTGGTTACCGCCGGATAGAAACGGCAGAGGTGGATAACCGCGTTCGCCCCTGGCCGGCCTTTCTCAATCTGTTCTCCAAAGAGTCGTATCATCTGAGCCGCTTCTGGTCGCCGGC
>JAGQXA010000697.1 GCA_020436865.1 Saprospiraceae bacterium
GGCACCGAAGAGGGTACCAGGAGGGAGACGAGGGTGCCCAGCACGATCGGGAAGGCGATCTTCACGGCGCGAATGTTCTTGATCTGCACCTTGCTCGGGTATTTTTTCTCTTCCTCCTTCATGTTGATGCGCAGTTCGTTCTCGCTGACGGTCAGGCGCACGACCGCCGGAATGATCACCGGTACCAGGGCCATATACGAATAGGCGGCAATGGCGATCGGCCCCAACAGATGCGGAGCCAGGATGATCGACGTATAGATGGCGGTCGGTCCGTCGGCCCCGCCGATGATGCCCAGGGAGGCGGCTTCGGGCAGAGTGAAACCGATCAGTACGGCGGAGATCAACACGGCAAAGATGCCGATCTGGGCGGCTGCTCCGAAAAAGGCCAGGCGCAGGTTGCGCAGCATGGGGCCGAAGTCGGTCATGGCGCCCACTCCCAGGAAGATCAACGGCGGTAGCAGGCCCGTTTTGATCAGGGTGTAGTAGAGCATGTTCATGATCCCGTGATCTTTGGCGATCTCGATGATCGTCTTGTGCAGGATGGTGCTGTCGTTGGCCGATTCTACGGCCATGTTCCCCCCGGGAAAGTTGGCCAGCAGTACCCCGAACCCGATCGGAACCAGCAGCAAGGGTTCGAACCGCCGGCGGATGCCCAGGTACAGCAGTAGGAAGCCGATGCCCAGCATGAGCAGGGCGCCCGGATCGGCCGCCAGTTCGCCGAAGGCGGTCATGTCGAAGATCTTTTGTAGTACGTCCATTGTTGGTCAACTATTAGCGATCTGCCTCTTTCATCTTTCTACTTTCCTCTTTCTACTCTACTTGAGCCGGATCAACACATCGTCTTCCTCTACCTCGTCTCCCGGGTGATAGAGGATCTCGACCACCGTGCCGGCCTGGTCGGCGGCGATGGCATTGTATACTTTCATGGCTTCGATGTAGGCGATGGTATCGCCGGGGGCCACCCGGTCGCCGATCTTCACCGGCTGTTCGTTCGACTCTTTGGTCAGGTAGAACTTGCCTTCGAGTGGCGAGGCGATCTCTTTGAGTTGATCGCTGCCATTTTCCGGCGAGGCATCGGGCAATGGCGTGCCCGTTACCGGTTCTTCCTCGCTTCCGGACGGGTAGGCGATCGCCACGTCGAAGACCTGGCCGTCGACTGTGATCCGGAGCGATCTGGGCTTGGTCGGGGCGGGCGGTTCGGACCTGGCCGGAGCAGTCTCCAACGTTTGTTGGCTCGCCCGGCGTTTTTCCAGGTCTTCCAGAAATTGCCGCTTGGCCAGGCCGGAACGGTAGGCTTCGTATTGTTGCGGGTGCATGGCATATTCCATCAACTCCTCGTCGTCCTTGCCGTAATCCCAGCCTTTCTCGTCCATTTTTCGGGCGAACAGTTCCAACTCGTCGGGGTAGAGATCTTGCGGATTGCCCTCGAAGGATTCGCGTCCTTGCTTCCGGGCCAGGGACTTGAGCTCGTCCCCGAGCGGTCCGGGCAAGCGACCGGCCTTGCCGAGGAGCATGTTCCAGGTATTTTCGTCGATCATCGACCAGCGGTCCTTGCCTTTGATCATTTGCAAGACGTTCATCAGGGCGACGTTCTTCACGTATTGGCTGTACGGGGTGACCAGCGGAGGATAGCCCATTTGCGGCCAGATGTATTCGACCTCTTCGAACAGCTGCATCAGCAGGTCTTCCTGGCTGAGCGTCGCCTGCCCGCGTTTTTCCAGCCAGTTGTTGACCGACTGCACGCTTTTTTCCAGATCGGCCATCAGGCTGCCCATCATGCCGCCGGGCAGGCCGGGGCCGATCAACAAGGCGCTGGTTTGCCGGTTGCGCGGATTGATATAGTAACCGAGGAAGTCGTCGATGAACTCCTGCGTGAGTTTGCGCACATGCATATAGGACTTCATGTTGA
>JAGQXA010000698.1 GCA_020436865.1 Saprospiraceae bacterium
GAGCCTGCCCGGCAGTATTCTGGCAAAGCCCGGCGATCAGGAAGTTGCCGTTGGTTCCCGCCACCACCGCATTGCCCACTCCCCCACCTTCCTGCTCGCCGGGGGCGATCAGGCGGCGCCAGACCTCATGTCCGTCAGAAGCGACCCGCAGCGCGAACAGGCGGGCGTCGGGGAGATAGTCGCCGGGAACCTGCGGATCGTCCCAATAACCGACCAGCAGGCAACCGCCGTCGGGAGCCGGCACAAGGGCCTTGATCCGTTCGCCTCCGCCCTGATGGTCGAAGGCGTTGTACCAGCGCCCATGCCCGCTCAGGTCGGTTTGCACGACCCAGGCATCTGCAGAGTAACTGCCATAGCTATCGCTGCTGCCCGCCAGGTAGAGCAGGCTGTCGCCGACGGCGCAGATCCCCGTGAACTGATCGCCGCCCCTCCCGCCGCCAAAATCGAAGATCAGCGAGTCGGAAGTATCGGGAATGCGCGTGGTGGCGTAGAAGTCGTCGCCGATCTCGTGCCAGCCCACCACGAGGGGGAAGGGCCCTTGCCCGTCGACCGTCGCTTCCGCGAAAAGGGGCACGATCGTACCGGCTGCCAGATCGGGCAGGTGATCGAGGCGAAAGCGGCAGTAGACCGATCTGCCCGGCGGCAACTGGGCCCCGTCGGCAGACAGCGTGATCGAGCCGGGCGTACCGGCATCGAACGACCAGGGAAGGCTCCAGGCATACGGATGGAAAGAAGATTGATCGAAAAAGGCGGACAAGCTCAGCGTGATGCTGACCTGATCAACCACCTGCTCCAACGGATTGTGGAAGCGCACCACAAAATCGGCACTCGAATTGGTCGGCAGCAAATGAAACCGCCCGTATCCGCGCGGCAGCTCGACCACCTTGTCGGGCAAACCGACGCCATTCTCCACGCAGGCCACCGACAGCTCGGGAACGCGGTCGTCGGCCGGCCACGGCTCGACGAAGCCGGTAGAATAGAAGCCCTGCTCGCCGGCGCCGCAGCCGTCGACATTCACGGCCGGATGGCTCTCCGTTGGGAATCCGAAGACCTGCGTCGTCTCCAGCCGGAAGGTCCGCCCCTGCGCCGGATATTCCCACTGAAGCGCCTCCCCCGCTTCAAGCTTGAAGGGGTTGGATTCGAGCAACACCCCGTCGGCGAACAGCCGGTAGACCGCAGGAGGGCCCATTCCGGCCAGGCCGACGTTGGCGATCTCCAACCAAACCTGTTCCTGTTCGCAGCCGCCGTCGACGATCAGTTCCGCCCCCTCCCAAACCGGCTGGCAGTCGGGGTCGGGGAAAACGCGGGCGGTTGTGCAATGAGCGGCGCCCAACGGCACATCGCACGACAGGCGGACCGTCACCTCCGCCGTGCCGCAGTCGGCAGGAGACAGATCTCCCAGCTCGAAAAGCAGCACGGATCCGTTGGCCGTGTAGGGTAAGGAGGCATCGAGCAGGAGCAGCTCAGGGTCGAGTTCCAGTTCGAGCAATTGGTCGGAGGCCGTCTCGTTACCCCGGTTGCAGTAGGTGAGATAGTAGCGACTAGTGTCGCAGCGCTGCAGGTCGGGGGCGGTTAATCCTACCTCCACCGGCGGACAAGCCGGATCGCCTTGGGCCGGCAACAAGCTTGTGCCCGCCAGGATGGCGTAAAGCGGGAGGACCGTGCGAAAGAGCGAAGTTTGCCGATTCATGCTAGGGGCTTTTGGCCGTTGGTATCTGCCCGAAGATAGGGCATGTGTCGAAGAAGTCCGCTATCTTACCGCCGACCAAAAGAAAAACGAGCCATGGACCCACAACTCCTCAATCTACAGCGGAAGGTCGACCAATACAAGGAAGTGCTGAAGAACACGCAGAGCTACCGGATCGTCTGGAAGGAGCAGCTCAAAGACAAGATCGCCGGGCAGCTTACCGAACTGGCCCGGCAGATCCAACTGGACGGCAAGGTGACCGTGCGCGCCGATCTCGAGAACCTGGAGGCCATCGTTTTCACCCTGGGCGAGTCCAAGAGCGGCATTTACCAACGGGTCAACGACCATTTGCAGCAAGATCTCATCAAACACAACGGCTCACTGATCTACCAGCAGCTTTTCAACGGCAAGGTCATCGTGTTGATCCAATACCCGTTCATCGAGAATTACGGCCAGCCCCGCCCGCCCAAGACGGTGGCCATCTACCGGCCCGAGGAGATCACGCCGCCTTTTATGGTGCGGCACCTGGAAGAGTTCCTGCTCGAGATCACCCAATGGGAAGATTACGACGACGACGAGCCGAACAAGCGCATCGGCTTCCAGCTCAACTTCGGCGGCGATCAGCAGCAACCGAAATAAACTAGCGGTCGGAAGGCTATAATAGCGGTCGGAACGCTCCTAAGCGTTCCGACCGCTATTATAGCCTTCCGACCGCTAAGGGCGGCGGAAACGCTCTCCCAGCCCCCGCAACTCGCGAAAATACTCCTCCGGCCTTCGATATCGCGGCGGCAGTTGATCTAGCTGCGAGTTTGGAAGCCCCTCGGCCAGCAAGCGGCCGTAGTTCCAGGGATGGAAGGGGTCGTTTTGAGTGGTGACCACTTTGACCGGCATATTCACCGAACGCAATTCCGCGTAATCCATGAACGGCACCGTTCCCGGCAGGCGGGTCAGCGCATCATGCGCTCCGCCCGGATATTCCCGCCGGAAGAGGGCCAGCATAGTGTCGGCGGCTTCGGGATGTTTCTCCAGAAAAACTCCGTACTCCTCCGATTCCTTGAACGCAACGCGGGCCGCGTCGACTCCCTTCTCGGCGATCAGCCGCCCGGCCAACAGGAACAGGTCGAGGTTGTAGGGATAAGGTTGATTCAGCCAGGCCGGCCGCAAGAGCAGCATTTCCTGTACCCGCTCCGGCCAGCGGATGGCCAGATTGAGTGCTACCGCCGCACCCAGGGAAAGACCGATGACCGGTACTTTTTCCAATCCCAATCGATCGAGCAGGGCTAACACGTCTTCGGCGAAGACGGGGATGCGGTATCCAGTCGGCGGCCCGTCGTAGTTGGTGCGACCGTGCCCGCGAAAATCGGGAGCGACCAGGCTGGTACCCGGCGCTTCGCCCAACAGCTCGAAGGCTTGCAGGCCGCTGTCACCCAGGCCGTGCAAGAAGAGGAAGGGGCGCCCGGCGCCCCATTGGTGGTAATGGAGGGCGAAGGAAGGCAGTTGAACGAATGGCACTCGAAAAATTTTGTGCGGGAAGTTAGCAAGAATGGCTAAGACAATTTTCCTATCTTCCAGGGATATTCCGATCCAATGTCAATTCCTAACAGATGAAGCTATTTTACCCACTAAGCCCGATCCTGTCGTTTCTTTTCTTGTCCGGACTTCAAGCTCAATCCCCTACCTGGTCTGGCGAGATCGGCTGCCTGATCTACACCCACTGCACCACCTGCCATCACGATGGGGGCATCGCCCCTTTTTCGCTGACGAGCTACGACGAAGCATACAGCTACCGCTATCAGATCCAGGCTTATGTAAATGCCGGCCTCATGCCGCCCTGGCCGCCGGAAGACGGCGCCTATACCATCGCCAACGACCGCTCGCTGACCGCCGACGAGATCGCGCTGATCGACGCCTGGGTCGACGCCGACGCCCCGGAGGGCGATCCGGCCGAGGCGCCGGCGGCGCCGGAGATCAGCTCGGAAGAGGTCATCGCCGATCCCGACCTGGTACTGCAGTTGCCGACCTACACCTCGCAGGCGGTCGACGAAGACGACTATCGCTGCTTCATCATCGAGAACCCCGAGACCACCACCCGCTATATCAAAAGCATCGAGATCGTGCCGGGCAATCCGGCCATCGTGCACCATTTGCTGCTCTACGCCGACGGATCGGGCACTCCCGCGCTTCTCGACAACCTCGATCCCGGCCCCGGATATGTCTGTTTCGGAGGGATCGGCAGCAATTCGGCGACCCTCCTGGGAGGTTGGGCGCCGGGCGCGCAGCCGGTCACCCTTCCCGAGAACATGGGCATACAGGTTTTCCCGGGGCAAGACTTCATCATCCAATTGCACTATCCGGAAGGATCGGCCGGCGAGGTCGACCACACCAAGATAAACATCAAGTATAGTGATGAACCGTCGCCCCGGCTGGTGCAGTTCTCCCCTATCCTCAACCACTTTACGACCCTGGTCGACGGGCCGCTTTTCATCCCGGCCAATACCGTCAAGACCTTCCACGAAGAGTACACGATCGGCGGCCAGATCAGCATACTGGGCGTGGCGCCGCATATGCACCTGATCGGAGAGTCGATCCATACCTGGGCCGAGCTTCCCTCCAATCAGATCATCAGTATGCTCGATATCCCGGAATGGGACTTCGAATGGCAAGGGATCTATCAATACCGCAACCCGATCATTTTGCCCTTCGGCAGCACGCTAAAAGCGGAGGCCGTTTACAACAACACGACCTCCAATCCGAACAATCCGAGCAA
>JAGQXA010000699.1 GCA_020436865.1 Saprospiraceae bacterium
ACGTATTCCTCTTCTCGGGCTCGGTTCTGGAGAATATTACCCTGCGCGACCCCGACATCAGCCGGGAAACGGTGGTCGAAGCCGCTAAAATGATCGGTGCCCACGACTTTATCGAGAAACTGCCCGGCGGCTACGACTATCAGGTCATGGAACGTGGCGCCACGCTCTCTATGGGGCAGCGGCAGCTGATCTCTTTTGTACGGGCCTTGGTCTTCGAACCCGACATCCTCATTCTTGACGAGGCCACCTCCTCCATCGACCCTGAAACGGAATCGGTCATCCAGTACGCCATCGAGCGCCTCATCGCCAAACGCACCTCCATCATCATCGCTCACCGCCTGTCGACGATCCGCCACGCCGACCGGATCCTCGTCATGCACCAGGGCCGGGTCGAAGAGTTCGGCACGCACGAAGAGCTCGTGCAAAAAGAGGACGGCCGCTATCGCCAACTTTACGAAATGCAGTTCCTCGAAGTGGCGACCGAAGAGTGACCCGCGCAGAGAATACCCGTGGGTTGGTCGAATTCACCGGGCCTTTTGCCAACTTTTCCGTATCTTCCTAGGGTTACCATTGAAACGACCTTGCTATGCAATACCGACAAGAATATTCTTTCAAAGGCAATACGCTGACGACGATCCTGGTCTTTGTACTGGTCTTCGCCGGCATTTACTTCGTCGCGAAAGGGGTGTTCTGGTTCCTTTCTTTGCTGGCCCCGGTGCTGCTGATCGCCGCGCTGATCATCGACTACCGGGTAGCGCTCAATTACGGGAAGTGGCTCATCCAACTGACGCGCAACAACCTCCTGGCCGGCCTGGGCGCCATCCTGCTGTCGGTTCTCGGATACCCTATCGTGTTTGCCCTCCTGCTGGGCAAGGCCCTGTTCAACCGCAAGCTTCGCCAATTGAAACAAGACGAGCAGCTGCGCCGCGAAGGCGAGTTGATCGACTTCGAAGAGGTGGATAGCCGGCAACATCGCGTCGAATTGCCGCCTCTGCGCGAGCGCGAAGCGGAAAAGGAAAAAGGGGATAGCGAATACGACGACCTTTTCAAGTAGCGCATGACCTTCTGGTGGATCCTCGCCTGCACGCTGGCCCTGGCCTATGCCGTCTTGATGGCCCTGTATTTCCGGGCCTGGCGCTCCATTCCCGTTTGGGAAACGCCCGCCGACTACCGGCCGCATACGCGCCTCAGCGTGCTGGTGCCCGCCCGCAACGAAGAAGCCCGGATCGACGCTTGCCTGCAGGCCCTCCTGGCTGTCGATTACCCCCCTGAACTCCTGGAAGTACTGATCATCGACGATTTTTCCGACGACCAGACCGCCGCGCGGGTGCTGGCTGTCGAAGATCCGCGCCTCCGCCTGATCCGCCTGGCCGACGAAGAGTCGCTGCCTGCCGGAAATTTCGGAAAGAAACAAGCCCTGGCCACCGGCGTGCGCCACGCCACCGGCGCCCTGATCGCCACGACCGATGCCGATTGCCTCCCGTCGCCGGACTGGTTGCGAAGCCTGGCCTCTTTCTACGAAGCCGGCCACTGGAAGATCATGGCCGGTCCGGTGCAGTTCGTCGGCGAAAAAAATGCCTTTCAGCGCTTTCAGTCGCTCGACATGCTGGGCATGGTGGGCGCCACCGGCGGCGGGATCTTCCGGCAGAGCCGCCACATGGCCAATGGCGCCAACCTGGCCTACGAGAAGGCGGCTTTCGAACAGATCGGCGGCTTTTCCGGGATCGATCACCTGGCCTCGGGCGACGATGTGCTGCTCATCCAGAAGATGGCAGCGCATTTCCCCGGACAGATTGGCTTTCTAAAATCGACCGCCGCCTTGGTTTCGACCTTTCCCATGCCCGATTGGCCGGCCTTCTTTCGGCAACGCCTTCGCTGGGCCACCAAGAACAGCACCTATTCCGAAAAGCTGATCATTCTGCAATTGGGCTTGGTCTTCGCCTGCAGTTGGGCCATCGTCGGGGCGTTTCTGCTCGCCTGCTTCCAGCCGGCCTTCTGGGGGCCGTTTGCTCTTCTTCTAGCTGTCAAGGCCGTTTGCGATTACCTTTTTCTGCGCGAGATCGCCGGCTTTTTCCACCGCCGGGAGTTGTTGCGGGGCTACCCGCTTTCACAACTGTATCATATCGGCTATATTGCAGTGGTCGGGCTGGCGGCCAACCTTCGCAAGCAGTACGTTTGGAAGGGGCGCCGCCTGCGCTGATCCGGCAATTTCTATGAAAGCCTATAATCTCGAAACGGCCCTGGCCCATCCACTGGCGACCACCGAATTGTACATCCACGGTCGCCGGCTACTTTCGTTCCCGGAGGAGGTACTACGCCTGCCGAACCTGCGCCTGTTGGCTCTGTCGGACAACCGCCTGCGCGAATTACCCTCCGGATTGACCTCCCTGAACCAGCTGGA
>JAGQXA010000700.1 GCA_020436865.1 Saprospiraceae bacterium
CAGGGGCAACGCCTGCTGAGCGAAACTGTCAGCGAAGAGGTCCATCCCATCTCCGCAAACCAATTGGCATCGGGCATCTACTGGGTGCAGGTGCAGACGCCGGCGGGGGTAGTCGGAAGGAAACTGGTGGTGGAGTAGGTAGGGTAGGATCGATCGGATCCGACCGGTCTGAACGGGGCTCACCTGCCTCTCGTCAGCACGCTGTTCAAGTGATCGGCCAGCCCGATCTCTTTGGCCTTTCGGAAAAGCGTTTTGGTGATGTCTTCCCAGCTCTGGTTGCCGCCCTGGTTGGCCTTGGCGAGTTCTTCGGCGAGGAGTTTCAGCACGCGCTGGTCTTTGTCTTCCCACTCCGGTTGTATGAGTAATTTTTGTTCTTCCAGGATGTCGCGCAGGGGGTCTTCCAGATCGCGCGTGGTCATGTCCGTGCGGATGCGCTGCACCAGCCGGTCGTAGATCGGCTGTTCTTCGATCTGGTCGATGTTGCGCGTCATGATCTTCAGCATTTCCTTGTAGCGGTAGCGCCACACGAACTGGTACACCAGCCCCCCCAACACCACCAGGCTGGCGATGCCCAGCAGGACGAGCCAAACGAGGTCGGTGGCATCTTTCTTGGTGCCTTGCCCGACCGTTTGCACCCGCTCGAGCAGGTCTTCCATGCGGGGCATGATGGCCAGGTCGTAGCCGGCGCCGGTGGCCGTGAGCGAATGCTGGATGAGAGAGTCGACCTGCTCCTGCAATACGGCGCGCAGCCCGGAGAGCGTTTCGGCGGTGGCATCGGAGTCGAGTTCCTGACGCAAGGTGTTGAGCAGGACCTGCATGGCCGTCCGGGCTTCTTCCTGCAAGATGCGTTGCAGCATGCGCACGACGTCTTCGTGCAATACTTCCCCACGGGCGTCGGCTACGGCGAGCCGGAGCTGTTCGCGGATCCCTGTGAGGCGAGCGTCGAGCAACAGGCCGGTCTGTTCGCCCATCAGGTTTTCGACGAGCTGCTGAGAAGAGGCGTTGAGTGAGTCGCCAAAGCGCTGCAGCAAGTCGTCGGTCATGCCGCCGAGCTGTTCGCGCAGGGCCGTGTAGTGCGTATCGCTGGCCATTTCCGTGAGGGCCGACCTTACGGCCGCCTGCGATAGCTGCGCGATCAACGCTTCGAGCTCGGCCTCGTTGTCGCTCAATCCTTCCACGCCGCCGTCGACCACCTTTTGCATGAAGTTGCAGGCGCCCAAAGAGATCAACAGCAGGAACAGGAGTAAGCGGTACATCATCTAACTGGAGAATTCCTGCCTAAATTAAGCAATCGGCGGCAAGCAAGCGAGAAAAAACCGAAAGTTGTAAGCCGGAAGGCAAGGAATAGCCGTCAGAAAAGAAACTGGCGCCGGTAAGCAGACCGGCGCCAGTAATCTCTCAAGTCTCAAATCCCAAATCCCAAATCCCAAATCTCAATTCATACTCTCCAACACGCTTTGCCCGTTGCCGTTGCCTACAAACTGAGTGAATTCCTTGGCTAGCGTAGGGGTGCGTTTGACGGTCAGTCCTTCGAACTCGAGTTCGATGTTCTTGTATTGGGTGCTTTGACGGAAGTCCTCGATGATCTCGATCACGTCGGGGTCGATGTTCACCGTTTTGGAAGCGTCGATGATCACTTTCGAGCCGGTCGGCATGTGGTTGAGCGTTTGCATGATGCTGGCCTTGTTGAGGAAGGTCACGTCTTCTGCCAGTTCAATGCGGATCGGCTCGCCATCCCGGTGTTTTTCCGGGTAGAAGAAATAGGGCTTCTTGTAGTTGTTGTACAGCACGAAGAAGATGGCGACGGCCATGCCCATGGCGATGCCCATCAGCAGATCGGTGAGTACGATGCCGAGGATCGTCACGATAAACGGCACGAATTGCATGCGCCC
>JAGQXA010000701.1 GCA_020436865.1 Saprospiraceae bacterium
ACAAGGGCAAGGGATGGGCCGGCATTACCCTGAAAGACGAGCGGCTGATGGATTTCACGCGGCGCTTCATCGGGGCCTCCAAATGGCGCAGCGGCTTCGAACTCGAGATCATGCGGGCCGAAAAAGATGATGAGCTCTATCTCATGGAGATCAACCCGCGCTTCCCGGCCTGGATCTACACGACGGCGGCCGCCGGACAGAATCTCCCGGCCGCGCTCGCGCTACTGGCGATGGGGCGGAAAGTAAAGCCCTTTAAAGACTACGAGGTCGGCAAGATGTTCGTGCGATACTCCTGGGACCTGATCACCGACATCCGGGAGTTTCAGCAGATCGCCACGACCGGGGAATTGTAAACCGAAAAATCTACCGGACATGATCCACAAACAAAAATACGAGCGGCCGAGCATCCAGAAGGTCAGCGCCGGGCTGATGAACAAATTCGCCACCCGCACCGAGTACCTGCCGGTGACCCACCTGGAAGGGGCGCCCGTCAAACGGATCGTCGAGGAGTACGGCTCGCCCGTCTTCGTGCTCTCCGAGAGAAAGATCCGCGACCGCTACCGGGAGGTCTACCAGGCCTTTGCCACCCGCTACCCCAAAGTGCAGTTCGCCTGGTCGTACAAGACCAACTACCTCAACGCCGTTTGCCGCATCTACCATCAGGAAGGGGCCTGGGCGGAGGTGGTGTCGGGCTTCGAATACGAAAAGGCCCTGGCCAACGGCGTGCCGGGCGAGCAGATCATTTTCAACGGCCCCGACAAGTCGGAAGCCGAACTCGAAAAGGCCGTCGAGGAACGTTCGCTCATACACATCGACCATCTCGACGAGTTGTACGTCCTGAAGGAGGTCTGCGACCGGCTCGACCAAAACGCGCGGGTCGCTATCCGCGTCAACATGGACACGGGGGTCTACCCGCAGTGGGACCGCTTCGGCTTCAACTACGAGAACGGGCAGGCCTGGGACGCCATCAACAAGATCATGGCCTCGCCGCGCCTGCAAATGGTCGGGCTCCACGCCCACATCGGCACTTTCATGCTGGCGCCTTCGGCCTACGGCGCAGCGGCCCGCAAACTGATCGACCTCTTCCTCGGCATCAAGCGCAAATACCACCACCGGCTGACGTACATCGATCTGGGGGGCGGACTGCCCTCCGCCAACAACCTGAAGGGGGCCTACCTGAGCGGGGCCGACCTGGTGCCGCCCATCGACGACTATGCCGAAACCATTGCCTCTGCTTTTCTCAATAGCGACATCCCTGCCGGCGAACTTCCCCTGCTCATCCTCGAGAACGGCCGCACCCTGGTCGACGAAGCCGGCTATCTGCTCGGCACCGTGCTGGCCAACAAGCGGCTAGCCAACGGCAAAAGGGCCACCATCCTCGATTTCGGGGTCAACCTGTTGTTCACCTCGTTCTGGTACAACCACCGCATCTCGCCGGCCCAGGAATTCTCGGGCTATACCGAGGAAATGGAACTGTTCGGACCGCTGTGCATGAACATCGACGTGGTCCGCGAGTCAGTCACCCTGCCGCTGATGAAGCGGGGCGACCAGGTGGTCGCACATCTGGTCGGCGCCTACAACATGTCGCAGTGGATGCAGTTCATCACCCTGCGGCCCAACATCGTACTGATCGACGAACGAGGCCGCCTACACCTCATCCGCCGCGGAGAAACGCTGGAATACATCAACAGCCAGGAGGCGGTTCCGGAGCACCTGCAGGCCATCCCCACCCTACAGGAAGAAATGCACCTCACTGAATGAGCCTGGCCAGCCGGCACGGTCGACTGCTCGTTCTGGAGGCCCTCGCCAACAGCTATGGGATGATCTTTTTCAGCCTCGACCGTTGGCTGGCGCTGGTCGTATTCCTGCTCAGTTTTCTGGATCCGGTGGCCGGCCTCTCCGGCCTGCTGACGCTGGCGGCAGCCACCGGACTGGCCCTATCGCTCGGACTGGATGAAAGCCGCATCCGGGCCGGCGAGTTCGGTTTCAATGCCCTGCTCGTCGGATTGGGCCTGGGCGCCTTTTACCAGCTCAACGCAGGCCTGTTGATGCTGTTGCTGTTCGCGGCGGTGATCACCCTGCTCCTGACGATCGGCCTGCTCGGTATTCTCTCGAAGTACGGACTCCCCTTTCTCAGCACGCCGTTCGTGCTGGCCCTGTGGGTCGTCGTGCTGGCCTCGCGCAACTTCGAGGCGCTGGGCATCAGCGAACGGGGCCTCTATTTCCTCAACGAACTGTATTCGGTGGGCGACAACCTGCTGGTCAACATCTACGCCTTCCTCAACGAGTTGCATTTGCCGCTTGTGATCAAGACCTACTTCCGATCGCTGGGCGCCATCATCTTCCAGTTCAACCTGCTGTCGGGGGCTATCCTGGCAGCCGCCCTGCTGTACCACTCGCGCATCGCTTTTACGTTGTCCGTCCTGGGTTTTCTGACTGCCTATGGGTTCTACCACCTCATCGGCGCCGACCTCAACCAATTGAATTACAGCTACATCGGCTTCAACTTCATACTGAGTGCCATCGCGATCGGCGGATTCTATCTGGTGCCTTCGCGATCGGCCTATTTCTGGGTGTTGTTGCTGATCCCCGTGCTGGCCATTTTTACCAGTTCGCTGACCAATCTGCTGGCCCCGCTCGGACTGGGCACCTACTCCCTGCCCTTCAATCTGGTGGTGATCGGTTTCCTCTACCTGCTGAAGTGGCGATCCAAGCCGAAGGATCCCGAGGAAGTGGTCATTCAGACCTTTTCACCGGAAAAGAACAAGTACCACCACGAGAGCGATCAGTTGCGTTACGCCCACTACCGGACGATCGCCATCGGCCTGCCGGTCATGGGCGAATGGTTGATCAGCCAGGGGCACGACGGCGCCTACACCCATCAGGGCGTCTGGCGCCAGGCCTGGGACCTCATTGTCACCGACGCCCGTGGGCAGTCCTACCGCGGAAATGGCGGCCGGATAGAGGACTATCACTGCTACGGAAAGCCGGTTGTCGCCCCGGCCGACGGGCGGATCGTTGCCGTGGAAAGCGAAGTGGCCGACAATGCCATCGGCGAGGTGAACTTGCGGCAAAACTGGGGCAACAGCATCGTGATCGACCACGGCTACTCGCTCTACTCGCAGCTCAGCCATCTCCAGCCCGGTTCCCTCCTGGTCGAAGTCGGGGATACCGTGCAAAAAGGACAAACGATCGCCCGTTGCGGCAACTCGGGCCGCTCACCGGAGCC
>JAGQXA010000702.1 GCA_020436865.1 Saprospiraceae bacterium
ACATCGAACTGCACATAGGGCAGTAGGTCGATCTTGTTGATGATGCACAGATCGGCGCTATGGAACATATCCGGATATTTGATCGGCTTGTCGTCGCCCTCGGTTACGCTGATGATCACCACCCGGGCGCCTTCGCCCAGGTCGAAGAGCGAGGGGCACACCAGGTTGCCCACATTTTCCACGAAGAGGACCGAATCGTTTTCAGGCTGCAGTTTCTTTAGGGCCTTTTGCACCATGTCGGCATCGAGATGACACCCCTTGCCGGTATTGATCTGCACGACGGGCGCCTCGGTGGCGGCGATCCGTTCGGCGTCGTTGCTGGTTTGCTGATCGCCTTCGACGACCGCGCAGGGAAATTCTCCTTTCAGATCGGCCAAGGTGCGTTCGAGTAGCGAGGTCTTGCCCGAGCCCGGCGAACTGACGAGGTTGAGGGCAAAGATATTCTTCGCCTCGAGGAAGCCCCGGTTGCGTTCGGCGAGGAGGTTATTCTGGTGAAGGATGTCGCGTTCGAGTTCGATAACCGTTTTGCCACCCTGGTCGTGATGGTGATCCTGACCGTGGTGGTGATGATGGTGATGATCGTGCCCGTGGTGGTGGTGATATTGCGGAACGAGCGGCTCACCGATCTTGACGATCGTAACGGCGTCGGGAGGTTGGTTACATCCACAGGTACTGCACATGGCATTTTTTTTATGAGTGACGTAATTTCAGGAAACTACGAGCGATCGCACCCGCAGTTCCTTTCCCTGCAGGATCTCCGTGAAAGGCGCCTGACAGGCCGGACAGGCCGTAAACAGATCGGCCGCCTCGAACTCCAGTCCGCATTCCACACACCGGCCGCGGCCGGCGATGATCTCCACATGGCGTTCGGCGCCATCCAGCACGGTCTCTCGCACGGCGGCTTCCCAGGAGAAGTCGAGCGCATCCATTTCAATTCCCGCCAGGGTACCGATCTCCAGGTCGATGCGGTCGACCTTTTGGGCCCCGTGGGTGCGCACCTGTTCTTCCGCCAGGTCGATAATGCTCATGACAATGGACAGTTCGTGCATGGCCGGCAACTTGGATCAACGGGCCTCCTGGGCGCGCTTGTAGCGCCGGAAAAGGAGGACGGCCGTAATAGCCACAGCGATCGCCACCGGAATGACGTGCGCCGGCGAAGTCAGGTAATGAGCCAATTCATGTCCGTGAAAGAAGCCATGTCCATCGTGAGCAAAGGTCAACGCGGGGGCCAGACTCAGGAGTAGCGCGAGGAGGGACCGGGTCATGACGAGAGAAATTTTCAGGGTAAAGGAATACATACACGACAAAATTAAGCGCCCTGCCCGCGGCGCCGGTATGACAAAAATCATCCGAATAAATGATAAATGTCATACAGCAATGGCCGGTCATGCTCCTAATTTTGATGCAATACTGAAAATTTTCTTCGCTCGCCTCTCCTCTCCGGTAATCGCAAATTCATTTACCATGAATCCAGACCAACCCACCACCAAGCGCCCCACTTATTTTGAGGAACTCCGGGAAAAGGGCTATTCCCGGCGTGACTTCATGCGGTTTTGCACGATCATGGCCGCCTATCTCGGGCTCGAAGCCACCGGCACTGCCCAGATCGCCAAAGCGCTCCAAACCACCCCACGGGTTCCGGTGATCTGGCTGCACTTTCAGGAATGCACCTGTTGCAGCGAATCGTTCATCCGCTCTTCGCACCCGATCGTGGCAGATATTATCCTTGACAAGATCTCCCTCGACTATACCGAAACGCTCATGGCCGCCTCCGGCCACCAGGCCGAAGCCGCCATGCACGAGACGATGAAGAACCACTATGGCGAATACGTGCTCTGCGTGGAGGGTTCGGTACCCACGGCCGAAAATGGCGCGTACTGCTGTATCGGCGGCCGCTCGGCCCTCGATATCCTGCAGGAAACCGCCGCCGGCGCCAAAGCCGTGATCGGTTGGGGCAGTTGTGCCTGCAACGGCTGCGTACAGGCGGCCAAGCCCAATCCGACCAGCGCCACGCCCATCCACAAACTGATCAAGGGCAAGCCGCTGATCAAAGTGCCCGGTTGCCCGCCGATCGGAGAAGTGATGGCCGGCGTGCTGGTACACATCGTCACCTTCGGCCGCCTGCCCGAACTCGACCGCATCGGTCGCCCGAAGGCTTTCTACTCCAAGCGCGTGCACGACAGCTGCTACCGCCGCCCCTTCTACGACGCCGGACTCTTCGTGGAAAGCTTCGACGACGAGAACGCCCAAAAGGGCTACTGCCTCTACAAGGTGGGCTGCAAGGGGCCGATGACCTATAATTCCTGCGGCATCATCAAGTGGAACAACGGCGTGAGCTACCCGATCCAGTCGGGTCACGGTTGCATCGGTTGCAGCGAGGCCAACTTCTGGGACAACGGTCCGTTCTACCGCCAAATGGCCAGCTTCCCGGGCTTCGGCATCGAGAGCAGCGCCGACAAGGTGGGCGCCATCGCCGGCGCAGCGACCATAGCAGGTATTGCCGCCCATGCCGTGGCTACCAACCTTCGCAAGCAAAAGATGATCGACAACCTGATCGACGAAGGCAAGGAATCCGAAAAAGAACTCTAGCCGGACGATCCGATAGCCGTTCGCCTTATTCCCTTAACCTCCAACTTTCCGCATAATGAGTAATCGCATAGTTATCGACCCCATCACCCGCATCGAAGGGCACCTCCGCGTCGAAGCCGAGATCACCGACGGCAAGGTGACCGACGCCTATAGCTCCGGCACGATGGTCCGTCTCATCGAAGAGATCCTCAAAGGGCGCGACCCGCGCGACGCCTGGGCCTTCGTCGGCCGCGTCTGCGGCGTGTGCACGACCGTACACTCCCTGGCCTCCTGCCGGTCGGTCGAAGATGCCCTGGGCATCGTCATTCCGCCCAATGCCGAATTGGTGCGCAACCTGATGTATTGCGCCCAGTACATGCACGACCACGTGGTGCATTTCTACCACCTGCATGCCATGGACTGGGTCGACGTCGTCGATGCGCTCAATGCCGACCCGAAGAAGACCTCCGAGCTGGCCCAGAGCATTTCGAACTGGCCCAAGAGCTCACCGGGTTACTTCTCCGATCTGCAGCAGCGAGTGAAGAAATTTGTGGAAAGCGGGCAACTCGGGATCTTCGCGCAGGGCTACTGGGGCCACAAGGCCTACAAGCTGCCTGCGGAGGTCAACCTCATCGGCCTGGCGCACTACCTGGAAGCCCTCGAATGGCAGAAGGAGATCGTCAAGGTACATACCATTTTCGGCGGCAAGAACCCGCACCCGAACTACCTGGTCGGCGGCATGGCCTGCGCGATCGGACTCGACGACGCCAGCGCCATCAATGCCGAACGCCTTGCCTACGTGGGAACCCTTCTCAAGCAGGGTAAGGAGTTTATCGAGCAGGTCTACATTCCCGACCTGCTGGCCATTGCGCCCTTCTATCTGGATTGGGGCGCCATCGGCGGCGGTCTGGGCAACTTCCTGGCCTACGGCGACCTGCCCACCAACGGCTACAACGACCCCTCGAGTTTCAAGTTCCCCTCGGGCGCCATCCTCAATAAAGACCTCAGCACCGTGCACGAGGTCAACCTTCGCGATGCCTCCGAGATCCAGGAGTTTGTCGGCCGCTCGTGGTACGACTATGCCGGCGGCGACCAGCAGGGCCTGCACCCCTGGGACGGTGAAACCAAACTCAACTATACCGGTCCGAAG
This sequence comes from Saprospiraceae bacterium, assembly GCA_020436865.1. GTDB lineage: Bacteria > Bacteroidota > Bacteroidia > Chitinophagales > Saprospiraceae > JAGQXA01. Next base: position 3,719 of record JAGQXA010000702.1, read on the forward strand.
CCGCCCTACGAGCACCTCGACGTCGAAAACAAGTACAGCTACCTCAAAACGCCGCGCTGGAAAGGCAACGCCATGGAAGTGGGCCCGCTCGCCCGCGTACTGGTCGGTTACGCCAGCGGCCGTGAAGACTTCAAGGCCGTCGTCGACAGCACGCTGAGCAAGCTCGGCGTGCCGGCCACCGCCCTGTTCTCTACCCTTGGCCGTACGGCGGCCCGCGGACTGGAAACCCTGCTCGTCATCGAATGGGCGATGGAGTTCTATGACGACCTGCTGACCAACATCCGCAACGGCGATACCCGCATGGCCAATACGGAGAAATTCGACCCGAAGAAATGGGAAGCTTCCGCCAAGGGCGTCGGCCACACCGAAGCGCCGCGCGGATCGCTGGCCCACTGGATCGTGATCGAAGATCAAAAGATCGCCAACTACCAACTGGTGGTGCCGACGACCTGGAACGCTTCACCCCGCGACCCCGAAGGAAAGATGTCGGCCTACGAGGCGGCCCTGATGGATACCCCCATCGCCGACCCGGAAAATCCGCTGGAGATCCTGCG
>JAGQXA010000703.1 GCA_020436865.1 Saprospiraceae bacterium
AAGCAGTACAAACAGTGCAAAGAGCAAGAGCGATGAAGTTCTCGACATGACGAGTATTTTAGGCAAAGGTAGGAACTACGAACCCGTATTTCCCCACTTCCGCAGTTGCTTCACTACGGCGGCAAGGTCTTTCGGCCACTCGCTCTCGAAGGTCATCCGCTCGCCGCTGCCGGGATGGGAGAAGGTCAGCGAGAATGCGTGCAGGCTGGTGCGGTTCATCAGCGGTCGCTCGACGGCGTGCTTGCCGAGTTGGTACTTCCGGCCTTTTACTTCCGAGAGAAAGAAGGCGTCGCGGGCGCCGTACAGGGCGTCGATCGTCAGTGGGTGGCCGATGGCGGCAAGGTGCACGCGGATCTGGTGGGTGCGACCGGTCTCGATCTCGACTTCCAAAAGGCTGTGCTGATCGAAGGCCTCGACCAGCCGGTAGCGGGTCAGGGCCCGTTTGCCCTGGCGACTGACGATCATCTTGCCGGCCTGTGTCGGATGCGGGGCCAGCGGTTTGTCGATCTCTCCGGCGGGTTCGGCCAAAGAGCCGTCGACCAGAGCGTGGTAGAGCTTTTGTACTTCCCGTTCCTCGAATTGAATGGACAGGTGGCGATGCGCCGCCGCATTCCGGGCATAGATCAGGAGCCCCGAGGTTTCCCGGTCGAGGCGATGTACCGTGAATACCTCCCCGAACCGGCTGCGCAGCAGGTCGAGAAGATTTTCCTTCTCCGGCACGAAGCGGTCGGGAATGCTCAGCAGGCCGGCGGCCTTGCTGACGACCAGGAGGTCCGGATCGGCATGAAGTAGCTCGTATGGGGTCTTCATCACGCTCAGCCGAGGTTTTTATAGTGTTTGCGGTTCCAGAAGAAGTACTGCCAGACGATGCTGCGGGGATAGACCCCCTGCAGGTTGGGTTCCGGGGAAATGCTGATGCGGCTGATCAGGTCGGTATACTCCCGTCGTTTCCGGCGTAGCGGACCGATCGCCCCGTAAAAACTCCAGTGGGCTTTTAGGATCGCGACGAGGTGCCTGAATTTTCCCTGGAAGATGAACAACACCCCGGCCAGCCAGTCGAGCAGGAAGCGCACGGGGATCAGCCATAACAGCTTGCCCGTCGGTTCGTTCTTGAACAGGGTGTACATGCTGTTCCGGAAATTGAGGTAGGTCTTGTAGGGCGACTGATACTGTAAGGTGCCGCCGCCGATATGGTACACAGTGGAAGAGGGCACGGCCATGATGCGATAACCGGCGCGCTTCAGCCGCCAGCACAGGTCGATCTCCTCCAGATGGGCGAAATGGTCGGGGTCGAAGCCGCCTACCTGATGGAATAGGGAAGAACGAATGACCAGGGCGGCGCCGGTGGCCCAGAAGACCTCCATGGCGGTGTCGTACTGCCCCTGGTCTTTCTCCGTCGTCGAAAAAATGCGTCCGCGACAGAAAGGGTAGCCGAGGTAATCGATGAACCCGCCGGCGCCGCCGGCATATTCGAACTTCGAGCGCTCGTGGAAATCTTTGATCTTGGGTTGTACCGCTGCAATGGCGTCGTCTTTTTCCAACTGGCGGACCAGCGGCTTCAGCCAGCCGGGCGTGACCTGCACGTCGGAATTGAGCAGCACGTACAGCTCGGCGTCGATCTGTTGCAGGGCATGGTTGTAACCGCCGGCGAAGCCGTAGTTCTGCTCGAAGCGGATCACGCGAACCTCCGGAAAACGCTCCATCAGCATTTTGACGGTGCCGTCGTGCGAACCGTTGTCGGCCACGATCACCTCGAAGCGTGGATAGTCGGTCGACAGTACCCGGGGCAGATAGGTGGCCAGCAGGTCGCGGGTGTTGTAATTGAGGATGACGATCGCGACGCTGGGAAAATTCCGGGACTCCTCCTCTTTTATCAACTTTTCTTCCACCGCCTCCAAAAGGGGGAGGCTCGCCTCCCGGTCGCGACCTAGCTGGACCATCAACTCATCCAGACTATCGAAGGTCGCGTCGTTGCGCAGGTGGGCCACCAGCTCGACCTTGAGTTTGTCGCCGTAGATCGACTTGTCGAAATCGAAGATGTTCACCTCGATCGACCGGCGACCGGTGGGCTCGACCGATGGCCGGTTGCCGATGTAGAGCATGCCGCGATAGCGCTGTCCCTTGTGATGGACGAACACCGCATAGATGCCGTCGGGTGGGATCAGCTTATGTTTGTTGGCGATCTCCAGATTGGCGGTGGGGTACCCCAGGCGATTACCCAGCTGGCGGCCGGGCACGACATTTCCCGAAAGGGTGAAATAGTGGTTGAGCCACTTGGCGGCAACGTCCATTTTTCCGGCTTCGAGGGCCTGCCGGATCTTGGTGGAACTCACGGCGATGTCGTCGATCTCCTGCTTCGGGATCTCGGCTACCTGATACCCTTCCCGCGTGCCGTACCATTTCAGGTAGTTGATGTCGCCCACCCGGTTGAGGCCGAATCGATGGTCGTAGCCGATGACGATGAATTTCGGGTGGAACTTGCCGGCCAGGAACTTTTCGATGTACTCGTCGGCGGTCTGCTGCGAGAACTCGATCGTGAAGGGAACCACTACGACATTGTCGACGCCGAATCGCTCGAAGAGCTGGATCTTCTCGTCGATCGTGGTCAGCAACTTGAGGGATTGATCCTTCGGGTAGACGATCTGCCGCGGATGCGGATGGAAGGTGATCACGACGCTCTCGCCGCCGGTGTTCCGGGCCAGGTGATTGACCTTTTCCAGGATCTTCTGGTGACCCGAATGCACGCCGTCGAACGATCCGATCGTCACGACGGCGTTGTGAAAAGCTGGCAGATCATTTAGGT
>JAGQXA010000122.1 GCA_020436865.1 Saprospiraceae bacterium
ATCCCGGAAGGGGAGCATGCGACTGCCGAGGAGCAAGAAAAGGATTTACCTGTCGAGCTGCTTTCCGAGCTACCGGAGGAGTCAGAGCCGGGCTCACTTGCCGCACGCACGGATCTCCTTTTTCCGGCCATATTGCCTTTCCGCATCGAGCAGCCGGATCGATCTTCGCCAGACCTACCGGGAACGTTGTTTAGCTTCGAAGAACGGGTCGATCGCCCCTCCGCCGGAAAATTCCACCTGGGAATGCGGGCCTCGGCTTTGATCTATCCCGGACCAGGCACGGATGCTTCTCTTTTCGCGGGTTATTCCTTTGGCCCTGTCGGCGAATACCGCTGGCGGACGGGCTGGTGGATCGAGCTGGCGCCCGCTTATCAACAGCGCAGGATAAACCTGCAATCCGACAGCCTGGCCTTTGCCGCGCAGCGAACCTTTGGGTTCGGGGTCGACGACGATCGCTATGTGCTCGATGTGCGATCGATGCACTCGGCTACGGTGCAACTCGGACTGGGTAAATTGATCGGCCGGCGTTCCGGATTGGAAGCCGGGATGATCGTCGGCCGCCTACTCGGCCTGCGCGGAGATCTGCTGTTGCAGGATCACCTCTATCCCTGGCAGCGCAATGCCGGGCAAGAGTTGGTCTATGCCCGCCAGCTCGAAGATTACTACAGCGATCCGGATAATTCCGAATTTCCCGTTTTCCGGGAAGAGACGTCTGTCGATAGCGGCTGGCTGCCGCTCGACGGCTTTCGGAAATGGCAGTTCGATCCATACCTGGGCTTTCGTCAGATCATCGGCACGAATCTGGCCTTGAGTGGGCAGATGACCTACCGCTTGTTGCCGTTGACGACCGGAACGGAAGAACAGGGAGAGGCCTGGCCCCTGAGCCTGCGTATTTCCGCCACCTATTTTATTCGATGACACATGAAAAGAGCGTTGTTGTGGGTTGTTAGTTCGTTGTTCCTGATGCTCGGCTGCAAAAAGGTCGAGTTACCGCCTCCGGTCGTAGAGGATCCGGTGTTCTCCGCTGAGTTGAACTGGGCAAATGGTGAAACGCTATCACTGTCTGCGGGAGAATCGCAGTACTACCTGTTTACCGAGTACGAGCAGGATAGCCTCGATGTTTTCTCCTTTACCGGCCGTTTCGAGCAGATCGACTGCCTGGATCAATGTGGACCGAGTTTCTCGATCACGATCCGCGATCGGGAGGCCTTGCCAAGCGGACTGCCGCAGATCGAAGGGTCTTTGCAACCCGATCTCGATTTTGGATTTGTCGAACCCGCCACGACGACCGTCGATAGTCTTTTCCTGTACCAGCTGGACCTTCAGGCCCTGGTCAATACCATGGGCACGGTTCCGAACCTGGAGTGGTATCTGAACGATACCCTTATGGGCCAAACGCCCGCTGCTAGCTACCTTTTTTCCTATCTGCCGAGCCTGGAGGTGTGCCTTGAGGCCTCTAACCTTTTCCTTGGGTGTCAGGCCAATCAGTGCCGCCAGATCGACTGGAGTTTGCCGAGTTGCAACGTCGTCCTTTCGACCGACTCTGTGGGCTCCAATTTTCTGGAGGCGATCGGATCCGGTGGGCAAATGCCCTATTCCTACCTGTGGAGTACGGGAGAAACGACCGCTTCGATCTCCACGAACGGGGTGGGAACCTACTGCGTCACGCTGACCGATCAAAACGGCTGTGAGAGTTCAAGCTGCACCCTGCTGCCACAGAGCCCGGCCCAGGCGCCCTGTTTTGTCGAAATGGCCTACCAGACGCAACAGATCCTGGATACCGTGCTGATGAATGTGAGCGATTCGCTATTTCTGAGCAAAGTCATCCTGGAATACAGCGTGGAAGGTGGAGCTTCGATCTACCGCTCGGATCGACAGCAGCAGGGGAGTGGGGCCAGCTTCGACATCGTGAGCATCGAACCCTACGAGCCGAACGAGCAAGGGCAGTCGACCTATTTGGTAGAGGCCAATTTCACGGCCCGTCTTTGGGATGAGAGCGGCAATTTTGTGGATATTCAGTCTGGAACCGCTATTTTTGCAGTAGCTTATCCGGAATGATATGTCCCTTTCTGCTCAAGACTATTTTCGCGAACTCGAGCGTCGCTTCCTAGCCATAGCCGATCCCGATCGGGCCGTGCCGATGAAGAAGTACATGCGCGATCAGTTCGATTTTCTCGGCATCGGCTCGCCCGAGCGGCGCGAACTGGTTCGGAAACTGATCGCCGATCACCCCTTGCCACAGGGACAAGAGCTTCAGAAGCTCTGGGAGTTGTGTTGGGATCAACCGTTCCGGGAGTATCAGTACTTCGTTTATGAGTCGGGCCTGCGCGTTTTGCGCAAACTGGACGATAGCTTTATCCCTCTTTTCGAATCTTTCATCCCCCGCAAATCGTGGTGGGATACCATCGATTTTCTCGCCCCCAAGCTCATCGGCCGGATCCTCCTGCGCTATCCGGAACAGATCGAAAGCTATAGCGAAAAGTGGGTCCATTCGCCGAATTTCTGGTTCCAGCGCTCGGCCATTCTCTTCCAGTTGGACTATAAGCGGCAAACCAATGTCGACCTTCTGTTCCGCAACATCCGCCTATGCGCAGGTTCCAAGGAGTTCTTCGTGCAGAAGGCGGCCGGCTGGGCCCTGCGGCAGTATTCCAAGACCGACCCGGTGGCAGTGACGGCCTTTATAGAAGCAGAAGAACTGCCTAAGCTGACGGTTAGAGAGGGGATGAAAGCGATCAAGAGTAAAAAGATGAAAGATAAAAGATGAAAGAAGTTCGGTCGGGCCGCTATGCGCGGTCCGACCGATATCAAAATGATCTTTCATCTTTTGTCTTACCTCTTTCTACTGCTCCATATACCGCACCGGCGAATCCGTATTGTAGAACACGAACGACCACATATCGGCCTGTTCCTCGATGATCTTGGCGGTCGGCTTGCCGGCGCCGTGGCCCGCGTCGGTTTCGATGCGGATGATCACCGGGTTATCGCCCGCATGCGATCTTTGCAGTTGAGCGGCGAATTTGAAGGAGTGCGCCGGCACCACCCGGTCGTCGTGATCGGCCGTGGTGACCATCGTAGCGGGATATTCTACCCCTTCTTTGAGATTGTGCAGGGGCGAATAGGCCAGGAGGTTCCTGAAGTCGACGTCCGATGAATCGGCGCAGCCGTATTCGGGGATCCAGCCCTTGCCTACGGTGAAGCGATGATAGCGCAACATGTCCATCACGCCCACGGCCGGGAGGGCTACGGCGAAGAGGTCGGGGCGTTGTGTCATGCAGGCGCCGACCAGCAGCCCGCCATTCGAACCACCGGCGATCGCCAGTTTTTCGGAGCTGGTGTATTTGTTGTCGATCAGGTATTCAGCAGCGGCGATGAAGTCGTCGAACACGTTCTGTTTCTTGAGCAGCATGCCGGCCTTATGCCACTCCTCGCCGTATTCGCCGCCCCCGCGCAGGTTAGGCATGGCGAATACGCCGCCGTTCTCGAGCAGGACGATCCTCGAAGTGCTGAAGAAGGGCGTGAGGTTGACGTTGAACCCACCGTATCCGTACAAATAGGTCGGATTCTGGCCGTTGAGTTCGAGGTCCTTCTTGTAGACGATGAACATGCTGATCTCCGTGCCGTCCTTGCTCTTGTAAAACACCTGCTTTTCCACAAAGTCCTGCGGGTCGAACTTCAACTCCGCTTTGTAGAACTGTTCCGACTCTCCGGTTTCGACGTCGAACTTGAAGATCGTGTTCGGATAGGTGAAGGAGGAGAAGGAGTAGAACAGGACCGTTTCCTCTTCCTTGCCGCCGAAGCCGCCGGCGCTGCCGAGGCCGGGAAGCTGGATCGCTTTCATATTGTTTCCGTCGTAGTCCATCTGGTAAATGCGGGTCGTAGCATTCTCCAGATAGCTGGCAAACATCTTTCCGCCTCCGGTGCTCACCCCTTGCAACAGGTTCTTGTTCTCCGGAATGATCTCCTTCCAGTTCTCTTTTTGCGGGTTCTTCAAGTCGACCTCGACCAGCCGGTAGTTAGGAGCGCCTATATCGGTGCGGACCAAAAAGTGGTCGCCGATATTGTGCACCACCGCGCTCTTATTGCTGTAGCCCGCGAAGAGTTCCACAAAGTCGCCGTTCTGCTCCAGATCTTTGTATAAGGTGGCAAAGCCGTCGGTGCCCGGCTGCTTGTACATCACGAAGTAACGTCCGTCTTCCGTCACGCCGCCGAAGTGGTAGATGTTGGGGTTGTCGTTGTCGCGATAAATGAGCTTGTCCTGTTCCTGTGGCGTGCCGAGTTGGTGGTAGTAGATCGAGTGGTACTTATTGTCGCCTGAGTACTCGCTGCCTTTAGCAGGTTCCGGATAGCGGCTGTAGAAGAAACCGTCTTTCCACCAGCTGGCGCCCGAGAATTTCACCCATTTGAGCACATCGGGCAATTTCTGTTTGGTGGCGATCTCCATGACGTGGATCTCCTGCCAGTCGGAACCGGCGTCCTGGCGCGAGTAGGCCACGTAGCGGTTGTCGTCGGAAATGCCGATCAGGTTGATGGCCACGGTGCCTTCTTTCGAAAGCGCGTTCGGATCGATGAATACTTCGGGCTCGCCGTCCAGACCTTCCTGGACATAGATGACCGATTGGTTCTGCAAGCCGTCGTTCTTGTAGAAGAAGTAGTGATCGCCTGCCTGAAAGGGCGAAGACAGCTTCGGATAATTGAAGAGCTCCTCGTAGCGTTCGCGGATGGCTTCGCGGTAGGGGATCTGCTCGAGGTATCCGAAAGTCACTTCGTTCTGTTCCTTGACCCAGGCTTCGACGTCCTGAGCAGTATCGACCTCTAGCCAACGGTAGGGATCGGCGATCTGCGTGCCGAAGTAATCGTCGACCTGATCGACAGTGGCAGTAGCGGGGTACTGAAGTTTCATATGGGAGTTGTCGGAATGATCTGCGGCCGATTGACATCCGGCCAGGAATAGTCCAAACGCCAGCAGTGCATAAAAGGTTCTCATCGTATTGGTCTGGATTTAAAAGTGAGCAATGATCGATTAGCTTGCGAAGGCTCGAATTTACTGCATCCGGCCAGGATCGAGGGGCGAAATATTGCCAAAGAGCGTTCTTTTGGACAAACAGACCCTTTTTCCGGACGAAGGGATGCAGATCAACTGCGCAAGTACGAGGCGCCGTTCAGATCGAGGATGGCCCCGGTGGTAAAACCCGCCTCGGCGGAGGCCAGGAACAGTACGGCGGCCGCGACCTCCTCTGGTTGTGCCACGCGGTTGAGCGGACTTTGGGCCCGGATCGCCTCCCCGGATTTGCCGGCCAGCAGACCGGCGGTCATGTCGGTCTCGACGAAGCCCGGCGCCAGGGCATTGACGCCGATCCCAAACGGACCGAGCGCCCGCGCCAGCGACTGGCTCAGGGCATTCAGACCGGCCTTGCTTGCGCCATAGGCCGGATGGTCGGGTTCACCTCGAAAGGCGCCCCGCGAGGTGATGTTCACGATCCGTCCGGAGCGCTGTTCGATCATGTGTCTACCGACCAGGTAGCACAGATTGGCGGCGCCCACCAGGTTGGTGTCGAGGGTCTGTCGCCAGGCATCCAACCATTCTTCGTAGCTCGTTTCCGGGAGGGGATGGGCCCGGTAGATGCCGGCATTATTGACCAGTATATCGATGCGCCCGAATTCGCGAACGACCAGCTCGACCATCCGCCGGGTGGCTTCGGGGTCGGCCAGATCTGCCTTTAGGGCCAGGTGTTCGGCGGAATTGCCGAGTTCATTGAGGGTGGCCATCGCCGCCGCCTGATCGCGATGGAAGTTCAGGGCCACCCGGGCGCCTCTGCCCGCGAAGGCCAGAGCGATCGCGCGTCCGATGCCGCGCGAGCCGCCGGTGATCAGCACGTTCTTTCCGGAAAAGTTCATGGCTCAGACTTTGAGGATCGCTTCGATCGATTTGCGGCTGACCGAGTGATAGTTTGGCCGCGCCAATTCGTAGATCCGACGACCGAGTTCACGCTGATCGGTTTCGACCAGCGCCCGGTAGAGCGGAGAGAGGAATTTACGGCGGCCGACGCGCACCAGGAATTCCTGCAGGGCCGGCTCGATCTGCCGGGAGTAGCCGTTGCGGATCGACAATTCAAGCCAGGCCGCTTTCACCTCCGAATTGCCGGTATGGGTCAGGTCGAAGGCTTGGTCGACCGATCCGGCCTGCTCCAGGGAGAGGTCTCTGGGAAGGTGGCGCACGAAATGCAGCCATTCGTGGGCCGACCAGCCGGTGGTGTCGATCGCCGTTGCGGCTCCGCCCTCGGCAACGCTTTCGGCTGCTGCTTCGGCGCGGTCGAATCGCGTCGAGTTCACCGCCGGCATGTTCGACGGAATGCCCGGGCCATAGATCCACTCGTCGATGTCGACCTCGATCTGATTGGGCTCCAGGAGGTTTTCGCGCAAATAGACGACGAACTCCTTGGTGGTCATCGTTTCGAAGCGGTGTTCGGTAAAGTACTTCTTGAGAAAGGCGTCAAAGGCCTCGCGGCCGGCTTTTTCCTCCAGCAGTTGCAGGAAGAAGGCGCCTTTTTCGTAGGCCACGTCGGTCATGCCATCGTCGGGGTCGCGGCCGGCGAGATCGAGATATAATTGCGTATCGGGGCTATCCGGCCCCAGATCGTTCACGTCGTCGACCAGGTCGTGGTAGCCGATGATGGCCAGCATATCGGCATAGTCGCGGCCGTAGAGTTTTTCCATGATCCGCCGTTCGAAATAGACTGTAAAGCCCTCGTTGAGCCAGAAGTCGTTCCAGGTGGCGTTGGTCACCAGATTGCCCGACCAGGAATGGGCCAGTTCGTGGGCGATCAGGGTGGTCAGCGAGCGGTCGCCCGCAATGATCGTTGGGGTGGCGAAGGTCAGGCGAGGGTTCTCCATACCGCCGAAGGGAAAGCTCGGCGGCAGTACGATCACGTCATATCGCCCCCACTGGTAGGGCCCGTAGAGGTCCTCAGCCGCCTGAAGCATCTTGCCCATGTCGTCGAATTCGTAGGCGGCGTCTTCCACTACAGAAGGTTCGGCATACACCCCGGTGCGTTCACCGATCGGGGCAAAGGCAAGGTCCCCGACCGCCAGCGCCAGCAAGTAAGGCGGAATGGGCTGCTCCATGCGGAAGCGATAGACGCCGGTGTCGTTCTTCTGTTGGGGATTGGTCGCGCTCATGACCGCCAGGAGTTCGGCGGGCACGGTGACCGTGGCGTCGTAGGTGATGCGGATGCCCGGACTATCCTGGCAGGGTATCCAGCTGCGCGTGAGGATGGCCTGCCCCTGGGTAAAGAGGAAGGGCTGCTGCTTACCGGCCGTTTGACCCGGTTCGAGCCAATCCAACGCCGCCGCCCCGTCGGGCGATGTCCGGTAAAAAATGGCGACCGAGCCGGTATTGGGAAGCAGGTCGACTTCCAGCGCCGAACCGAGATAGGGCTCGGGTTCGGAGATCCGGAAGGTCGTGGCCTGC
>JAGQXA010000704.1 GCA_020436865.1 Saprospiraceae bacterium
AGTGGATCCCGATCATCTGCTCCTTGAGCATCGGGGTGAAAAGGTTTGGGCTCATTGGCAAATGGTGGAATACGCCCCCGGAGTTCAGTTGAACTATGACGTGATTTTCCAAAGAACGGGTTTTAAGACATCGATTGAAGGGGTCATAGGGGATTGCGGTTGTTGGGGGAGTTTGGATAAAATTCCCCCAAGTGGACAGTTCCTTCTTTCCTGTATTTGTCCGGATTTTGCCGTTACCGTTTGGCATCCCTTTCCCACGATATTGAATAGCACCCCATCCCCCATGCTGGAACCGATCGAATGGAAAGATGGCGGGGTAAAGGTCTATGAATATGGTGTTCCCGGAGCGTATAGCAAGGCCACCATAACTATTCATTTGGCTGAGGATCCAAGTTGAAGCACCTCAACCAACCTTCCGGCTAAGCCCAACAGCAGCCGGATGGGCCAAAATTTCACGACCATGAAAACACTTTTCTATTCCCTGCTTCTCGGCCTGATCGTGCCCGTGTTGCTCGGCTGCGGCATCACGCGCGGCTTTCAAGACAAACCCACGCTGACCACCAGCCTCGACGATGCCGTGTTCGACCTGCCTATCATGGACGAGTTCGAGCCGGTCGACTACTATGACCTGTCCGACCTTCCGGTCGAATCGGATGGAGTGATCCTGCTCGACCGTCCGGGCGCCTTCGAGTATACGGCGGAAAGTTTCTGCCTGCACGCCGGCAAATACGCCCCCGGCAGCGGCGACGGCTATCTCTACGCCCCCTTGGAGGGCCCCTTCGCCGAGATCGTCGGAAACATCATCCATCGCTCGGCCCTCCATCCGGAGGTGGCCCAGCGGGATATTCAGTTCCTGGTCTGGGCCGTCCTGGCCCGCACGCCCGTGAACGACCTGTCGTTTTCCATGCAACAGGTCGCTTCGAAGTTGATGACACCCTCCGAGATCGCCAAACTCAGCAGCGGTGAACTGCTCGGCTTCCTCGGCGAGGAGCTCGCAGACCGGGCCCTCGACAAGGCTCCGGCCGATCTGCGCGACGTGCTGGAGGCCGAGGCCCGCATCCGTGACCTGGCCACTTCCGCTTCTACGACCTACGAGCAACTGGAAAGTGTGGCCGTCATGGCGGGCATGGCGCCTTTCCGGGAAGGCGATCGCGAAGTGCCGGCCGGCCGCTGGTCCTATTTCCCGGAAGAGGCATACTATGTGCGTTACTCCCCGAGCGGCTATTCGAAAACGCGGGTCCAGGTGTACGTTCCCGAAAAGGTCGAGATCGTGCGCGATCAGTTGGGGCGCATCGTCTCGCTGGAGGACGAGTCCGGCAACCACCTGGAAACGGTCTACGATGAAACCGTTCCTCCCGTCGCCGCCGAAGGCCATCCGTACGTCAAGGCCTACGCCTTCAAGTCGATCCGCTACCGGCAGACCGACCCCCTTACCGGCGAGGTCCGCGAATTCGTGCAGACGGAAAAGGGCTGGACCTTCCTCGACCTTTTTCCGCCCGATATCGCCTTCCACGGAGGAGGCGCATCGGTCGCCGCTCCGCCAAGCCTGTGGAAGCTCTTCGGCGATCGCTTCGATGGGATTTGGGACCGGACGCAGAAGTTGGATGGCTACCACGATAAATACGTTGACCATAAGAGGACGCTGAAAAAATTCAATCGCGATCCGAGTTGGGAAGACATCGAAGACCTGGCCGATCTCGAACACTACCAGGATGGCCTGGAGGCCGCCCGCAAGCTCGACTTCGAAGGGCAGGCCGAGTGGATCAACAAACACGCCCTGATCACCTGGAAGGCCTGGAACTATGCCAACTGGCGGCTGCAGGGCGGCGAAGACGACGAAGCCAAGCGCCCGAATAAACCCCGTCGCAAATGGAAAGGCCGCGAACTGCCGAGGTTCGATCCGTCGGGCAGTTCGGCCGTGCCGGGCCGGAGCGGCAATCAGCGGTTGGGACTTAGTTTACGGAAATTCCGCAAGTAGAGGCCGCTGTTTCCTGCTACTCCAATCGTGAGGTGAACCCCGTAGGGGCATCGAGGTCATTTAACCCGAACCGTCAAATAAGGTTTCCTATGAAAAATAGATCGCTCCTTGGTTTTGGCTTGATCGCCCTGGCGATCGCCATTGCGGGATGCTGCAAAGACAGTGGTCTCGAACCTACTC
>JAGQXA010000008.1 GCA_020436865.1 Saprospiraceae bacterium
ATCATCGGCTTCAAAAAACCCGATGGCGCCTTCGTGATCAACCCCTCCCCGGAAACGCGCCTGACCCCGCAGTCGAGCTTCATCGTGTTCGGCAATTCCGAGCAGTTGAAAGATCTACGGTACTATCTCGAGAATCTTACGGAAAAAGACCTGGAGGATTGATACTGGATGTTGGATCTTGATCAGAACCAACATCCAACATCCAAGATCAAACATCCAAAACTCACCCCTCCTCCCGTACGATCAACAACGGAACCTTCGTCTTCAGCGCCATCTTGCGCGTCTGGCTGGCGTGGAACAAGCGCTCCCAGAAGCCCCGGTAGGGCGACGACATGACCAGCAGATCGACCGCCCAGGTGTCGGTGAATTCGTTCAGCGAATCGGCCAGGTCGGCCCCGCTCAGCTGGTGGAAGTTGATCTGCAGGGCAGGCACGTTGTCGGCGAAGAAATTCTCGAGGTCCGACATGTCGATCGGTTTGGTTTGGCCGCGATCCGACTGCCAGTGCACACAGCGCATGATCGGGTGGTAGGGTTCCAGTAGTTTCGACACCTCCCAAATGTGATACGAATCGGTTTCCTTCAGGTCGGTGGCATAGGCCAGTGTGTTCAGTTGGCGCGGAATGTTATTCTCGGGCAAGACCAACACGTGGCAGGGCGCCGTCGATACGATGCTCGCCGTCACCGTGCCCAGCCACTTTTCGAGCAGGGGATGGTCGTCGTGCGTGGGCATCACGATCAGATCGGGCTGATCGCGCTGGGCAATGCTCAGGATCGACGATTTGGCGCCGCCCAGTTCGATGTCGGTCGAAATATTGGCGGTATGCTGCAACTCGTCGGCGATCAGCTCGACCGAGGTGTCGATGAAGCCCTCGAGGATCTCGCGGGCGACCTCCACCCGCTTTTGGGTGGCTTTGGCCGCCATGACGGGAATATCCATCCCCTCGTATTCGGGGGCGACGACATGCAGCACCTCCAGGTCGGCTCCGAGCTTGTCGGCCATCAGGAGGGTAAATTGGAAGGCTTGCTGGGAACTGACCGTCAGGTCGGTGGGAAACAGGATGTGCTTGATCTTTTTCATGGCCTTGTTGATATATGGTGCGGGCGGAGTTACGGTTTTGCAGGTATATTCTTTTTCGATGTCGCGCCGGCCTTCGTTTCTTTTTCGCCGAAGATCGCAGGCAGGTCTTTCTTCAGGATCACCTCTTTTTCCAGCAATTGCTCGGCCAGGGTCTCCAGTTGATCGCGATGTTCGATCAGCAGTTTCTTGGTGCGTGCGTAGGCCTTTTGGACCAGTTTGCGTACCTCTTCGTCGATCAGTTGGGCGGTTTCTTCACTATAGGGTTTGTGCAACGATTGATCGTACTGGCCCGTCGAGTCGAAATAGCTGATATTGCCCAGTTTCGGATTCAGACCGTAATAGGCCACCATGGTGTAGGCCAGTTTGGTGACCTTTTCCAGGTCGTCGAGTGCTCCGGAGGAGATCTTTCCAAACACCACCTCTTCGGCGGCCCGTCCGCCCAGGGCGGCGCACAATCGGTCGAGAAATTGGTCTTCGGTATAGATCTGGTGTTCCTGCGGCAGATACCAGGCGGCGCCGAGCGATTTCCCGCGCGGTACGATCGACACCTTCAGCAAGGTGTCGGCATGGGGCAGGTGCCAGCTAGCGGTGGCGTGGCCGGCCTCGTGGTAGGCTACGATCCGTTTCTCGTCGTCGGAGATGATCTTCGATTTCTTTTCCATCCCGGCGATGATGCGGTCGACGGCATCCATGAAGTCGCGCATGTCGATCTTCTCCTTCCGCCTGCGGGCGGCGATGAGGGCCGCTTCGTTGCAAATGTTGGCAATGTCGGCGCCACTGAAGCCGGGAGTCTGGGCCGAGAGGCTCTCCAGGTCGATGTCGCCGGCCAGCACCAGCGAGCGAATGTGTACGCGGAAGATGGCCCTGCGCTCTTCGACATTCGGTAACTCGAGATTGATGTGCCGGTCGAAACGACCCGGCCGCAACAGGGCCTTGTCGAGTACGTCGCCGCGGTTGGTAGCGGCTAGCACGATCACGCCCACGTTGGTGCCGAAACCGTCCATCTCGGTGAGCAGTTGATTGAGGGTGCTCTCGCGCTCGTCGTTCGACTGCAGGCTGAAGGCCTTTCCGCGCGACCGACCGATCGCGTCGATCTCGTCGATGAAAATAATGCTCGGAGCTTTCTCCTTGGCCTTGCGGAAGAGGTCGCGCACCCGCGAAGCGCCGACGCCGACGAACATTTCGACGAATTCCGAACCCGAGATCGAAAAGAAGGGCACCTGGGCCTCGCCGGCTACGGCTTTGGCCAGCAATGTCTTGCCGGTGCCCGGCGGACCGATGAGCATAACGCCCTTGGGGATCTTGGCGCCGAGCCGGGTGTAGTGGTCGGGATTCTTGAGGAAGTCGACGATCTCGCGGATCTCGACCTTGGCCTCGTCGAGGCCGGCTACATCGGCAAAGGTCACCTGGCTGTGGTTGTGCTGGTCGAACAATTTGGCGCTCGACTTGCCGAAATCGAAAGGATTGACCCCGCCTTTGCCGCCGGCCCCTCCCATTCGCCTCAGCAGGAACAACCAGAGCAGCACGAGAATGACGATCGGGAAGATCCATGAAAAGGCGTCGGCCAGCCAGTTCGAACGCTTTTCGTATTTGACGGGGACCTCCGCGATGCCTAGATCGGCGATCGCTTCGTCCAGATCGCCGGTGAACTGGTCCACCGAGCCGATGTTGAAGAAGTATTGAGGGCCGGGATGGTTCTTGGAGATCTTCTCGTAGCGGTCTTTGTTTAGTTTTTCAGGCAGGAGGTAGACCTCCACGCGTTCTCCGTTGATCACCGTGAGGGAAGCCACATCTTCGTTCTTCAGCATCTGGTCGCGAAACTCCTGCCAGGTCGTTTCCTTGGCGCTATAGCTGCCGAACAGCAGCCATTGGCCGCCGATAAAGGCCAGCACGACTACATAGACCCAGATCCAGTTCTTGAAAGGATTGCGCGGCGATTTGGTGGGGGTGTCGGGGCTGTCGTTTGGCATCGGTCTTGTGTTTTCCTTTACCAATTAAACAACCCGAGGCCATAAATCGAATGAGAAAAATCAACAGTTCTATTGATTTTTCTCATTCAGAGGAGCTGAAAATCAGGCGCATCGGCGCCGTTTTCAGGGCTTGCCCTGCTTGACGAACATTCGTCGGTCGCTTTCCTGTTCGCCCGACCATTGGAGGAAATAGACGCCTTCCGGCAGCTGGCTGCAATCGATCGGCCATTCGTTGAAACCGGGCGTTTGCACGGCCATCTGACGCGAGAGCAATTGCCCGCCTGCCGAGTAGATCCGCAGCTCCAATTGGCCTTCATCGGAGGCCAGCCAACGCAGGGTCAGCTGTCCGGAGCTGGGGTTCGGGTACAGCCCGAACTCCTCTCCGAAGGAAAACTCGACCGCCACGACCGCGGAGAACTCCGACCGGCCGTCGAGATCGACCTGCTGCAGGCGATAATAGCTCGTGCCGGGCAACGGCTGCCGGTCGATCCAGTCGTAGTGCGTGGGGGCCAGGGTCGTGCCCTGGCCGGGCACGGCGCCGAGTTCGTCGAAGGTCGCGCCGTCGGCCGAGCGTTCGACCACAAAGCGGTCGTTGTCGGTTTCGGTGGCCGTCGCCCATTCGAGGACGACCTCCCGCCCCCGTACATTCGCCTGGAACGAAAGCCATTCGACCGGCAACGGAGCGGCCTGCACGTGAAGCGTATAGTCTTCCACCTCGCCGTAGGTGTCGATCCCGCAGGGATCGGGGGTGACCTGATAGGTGATGCGGATGCGCATGCGGGTGTCGCCGAGGGATGCCGTGGGTGGGATGAGTAAGTTGGTGGTGACCGTGTTGGTGATCGGGCCGCTGGCCATCGTTTCGCCGGAATCGTAGAAATCGCCGTCCTGGTTCCAATCCACGAACACCCCGTAGTTGTCGCCGAGGTAGTAGACGGCATTGTCGACCGTCAGCGAGTAGGAATTGCCCTGGTTTACGTTGGTACTTTGATCGGTATAGCGAGAGTACCCACCCGCCGGGCAGCCTGAGCTGTTGTCGATCGAGCCGATCTGCACCCGGGAAATGTACTCGTCGCAGGTACCCGAGCCCGCCGTGCAGTAAAGGGTCGGCGTCGTGAAGTTGGCGACCGAGCTATAGGTATCGCAATCGCCGTTGGCGGGCTTGACGCGGTACCAGTATTGGGTATTGGAGGCGATGTTGTAGTCGGTGTAGCTCGTCCCGTTGGCCGCCGTGTAGCCGTCGGTGAGCTGCCGGAAGCCGGTACTTCCGGAGGTCGTCGAACGCTCGACGAGGTAGCCGATCTCATTGGAGGCGTTGTCGGTCCAACTCAGGTCGATCCCATTCTCATCGTTGTTGAGCTGGGCGTTGAGTCCCGTGGGCACGTTCACGCCGGGTGGCGAGCAATCCAGGGAATAGCTGTTGTGGCCCAGCCGGGTAGCCAGGCCCTGTGCTATTTGCGTGTACTGGTCGCTCGTAAAGATACCGCCGCAGGCGTCGGGATAGTACGACATGATGTTGTCGACGGGTGGGGTGTAGAGGTTGCCAAACTGATCGGTGCCGGAGCCGGTGTAGCTGCAGGTTCCGAAATCGAAGTCGTTGCTATCGTATCGCGGATCGGCCTCGGTATCGCATAGCAGGTCGCCGTCGGTCGAGCAGTTAGCTTGCGCTCCGGTACGGGGTACGTTCTCGGCGTTTGCGCTGAACGGCCCGTTCTCGGTGCCCTGATGGGTGTGTAGGAGCGAGAAATAGTGGCCGAATTCGTGCGAGAGGGTGCCGTTCACCGAAGAGGCGTAAGAGCTGATCCGCATCAGGATGCGGTTGTAGTTGGAGTTGTCGGAATACGGCAGGTAGGCGTAGCCGGCTGCCGCAGTGCCCCCGGAGGTGACGATCGAGTTGACCACATACACGTTGACGGCCTCGAAAGATTCTCCGGAGGCGCTGACGAGCTGGCTTTCCGTGTCGTTGTCGGGGGCGGTGCCGTCGAAGTTGTACAGGTCGGAATCATTGGCGTACACCGGATCGCCGCAGTAGTAGAACTCGATCCCCGCCTGCAGGTAGTTGTAGTTGAGGTAGGCCAGGCCGCGGATCAACGCGTCCTGCGAGATCCCGCCGGTTCCGTCGCTCTGTCGAAAGGCCCAGATCTGGATCGGCACGCAGGTGGTGCCGTTGTTGCGCTCGGCTACCGGCAGCGTTTTCACGTTTTGCAGCAGGAAGTCGAGCTCGGCCCGGGTCGCCTCCGGCGTTCCGCAGATCGGTTGGGCAAATATCCGTCCACTAATGGTAAGAAAGAAAAGCAGTACGATCCGGAAGTAGTTGTTCCTGATGTTCATGGTAGTGTGTGTTTGATGGAATGGGTTTGGCGGGAGGTAGGGCAAATTTAACAAAAATCATATGTGATCGCAAACCCTAAAGCATCTTCGCCTGATAGCCGACCATGAGCTGCAGGTATTTTTTCATTTCCTCGAGTTCCTCCTGGCCGGGAGGGTGTTGTTGAATGCTCAGGGCCTTGACCTTTAGCCGCACATTGGCCCGATAGGCCCGGTAATAGTAAAAAAGCCGTTTGTCGGCTTCCCCCGGCAGGCAGAAATGATGCTTTTGGTAAGCATTGACCAGCAGGTCGGCCAGATCGCTGCGACCGAAGCGATCGAGGTCCATGCTCAGGAAGGCCAGTTCGTCGAGCACGTCCACCTGACGCAGGTGTTCGTCGAATTCGATGCAGTCGAAGAAAACCGGCTCGTCGAGCAGAAAGATGTTGGCCGAGTGCAGATCGCCGTGGCCGTCGACGGTAAAACCGGCGTCGTTGCGCTCCTGCAGCAGCTGCCGGTGCCGGTAGAGGAAGGTGTCGGCGCGTTGGGCGGCGCCCCATACTTGCTCGGCCGCCTTTCGGCCGAATAGTTGCTCCAGGAGTCCGGAATGTCCGGTCAGATCCGAGAAATCTTTCGCCATTTCTTCCCAGTTCACCGGCCGGTAGACGGCGCTGGCTTGCCGGTGAAAAGCGGCTAATCGCCGGGCGATGGCCCGGATGTGGTCTTCCGTGACCTGCCCAGCCTCGAGCATGCGGTGCATCTGCCGATCGGCAGGAAGGCGCTTCATTTTAACGGCATAGTCCAGGACGGTCCCTTCCGAAGGTCCGAAGCCGATCCGGCCGTCCAGTTCGACTACCGGCGACACGTCGAGATAGATCCCTTCAGAGAAGCGCCGGTTGAGCGTCAATTCCAGTTGGCAGTAATGTCGTCGGAGGTCGAGGGTGGAGTAGTCCAGAAAGGAATAGCGAACGGGCTTCTTGATCTTGAAGGCGTGTTCTGCATCCAGAAGGATCCAGTTGGCATGCGTTTCGATCAACTCGTAGCGATCGGGCCGATCGGCGATCAGCCGTTGCAGGTCTTCCGCGGTCATACCGTGGTCTTTTGCAGGTAGGAGAGGGCCCGCCCGATCATGTCGGCGGGTTCGAGTTGGTCGGAGCGAAGGGTGAGATGGGGTTCTTCCAAGGGTTCGAGTTCGTTTTTCAGCTTTTGGTAAACGGAGAAATCGGCCTCGCTGTACGGCCTTTCCGTTCCCATGCGGCGGCGGATGGCCTCTTCGGCGGCTTCCACCCATATCCAAAGGGGGCGGCAGGCATGACGGGCGGCCATCTGCAGAAAGGGCGTACGCACTTCGCGGCGGTAGAAAGTGGAGTCGAGGATCACATTGCTGCCTTCTGACAACAGGGCCTCGGCCTTTTGCAGCAGCGTGCGGTAAACCGTTTCCTTGGATCCCGCATCGTAGCAGCCCTGCAATCCCAGTTCGATCCGCACGAGGTCGGTATTGAGGTGCGGCCAGTTCAGCTGCTGCGCCAGGGCCCGGGCGAAGGTCGTTTTGCCTGAACCCGGCAGTCCTGCGACCAACAGCAAACAGGGGGGCGAGGGGAGGGTAGAGCGGGTCGGGGTCATGGCTTGGAATTTGTGCCGGCAGTGCTTTCTGGCAAGTTACGAAAAACAGAACTTTCATCCCGAGCACTCGGGATGAAAGTTCCGACACCGACGCCTGGATCGGCAGTCAGCGCACGATCAACACCGGTACGGGCAGAGGGCCTTCTACGAGTTTCTCCGTCACGCTTCCGAAAAAAAAGCGCTCCAGGGCCGTGTGTCCGCGCGCGCCCAGAACGATCCAGTCGGCCTTGAGCTCCTGGGCGAGTTCGGCCAGGCGGTCGGCCAGATTGCCCCGGTCGTTCTGATAAACGGCGGTCTTTACGGTTTCAGGCTGGTTGGCATATTCCGGAAGGAAGTCGTCGAACGACTGCTCTGCCGCTTCGACCAAAAACTGGTTGAAGTTGTCGTATTCCCGGTAGTTGTACGTGTAACCGGCCGGGATCAGTTCGGTGATGTGCAGGGCGGTCACTCCCAGGTCCGGCAGCGCTTTGCGGAAAGCAAGTGCCGTTTGCAGGGCCCTGCCGGAATTTTCCGAGAAGTCGACGGGAACGAGCGCTTCCCGGAGGGATGCGGGGGTTTGTTCGGGAACAAACAGCACCGCGCATTCGGCCTGGGCGGCAACCCGCCGGGCCGTGATCCCACTGCCCTGGGAGTGTACCTTTTTGCCCAGCACTAACAGATCGATGTGCTTGACCTCGAGCCAATGCATCAGTTTCGTATACGGTTTGCCCTCGATGACGTCGATCTCGATCTCGACGCCGGGCGGTCGGCCCAAAGCCGACTGCACCGTTTTGGTAAGCCGTTCCTTGACCTTTTCGTCGACCGGCGTTTCCGGGGCGAACAAGCGGTGGAACTCCACTTCGACATGGGTCGGAAAGTTGAGGTCCGGCACAATGTGCGTGAAGTACAGCTTTTCCGGCTGGAACAGATCGATGGCCTGTCGGGCTACCTGCAGCAATTGCTGGTCGGTCGCCGAGAGGTCCAGGGCAATCAGTATTCTTTTGAAAGAGTTCATATTGTCGGTTCGCATCAGGCGGCGGCCATCTTCTGGCGGGCGTGGTCGATGTCGATCCAGCGTCCGCCGTTGTAAACGTCTTCATGTCCGATCATGCGCAACAGGAAGACGGCGCGACCGCTACGCACTCCTTCTTCGCAGCAGAAGATCCACGGTTTGGGTAGCTCTTCCAATTCGTCCAGGTAATAAAACAACAGATCGAGCGGAATATTGATCGAACCATCGACATGCATGAGGTAGAATTCCTCTTCACTGCGAACGTCGATCACGCTTCCGGCGGGGGCATTGGGAATGTCTTCGTAGAACATAGCCGTGGTTTTTTGAAAACCGGCATCCCCCGCGTATTCACCTTCGCGTATCCACGAGCGTGGCCTATTGAACCGGCACTACCCTGCGATCTCTCTCTTGTTCAGCGGGCACATCGATGAAGGTGATCCGGAGGATGCCGTCCTCGTACTTTGCAATAATTTCTTCTCGCATGATCTCCCGGGCAAGCCGGAAAGACCGCTCGAAAGAGTTGACTTCGAATTCTTCCACGATCAGCGAGGCGGTTTCCTTTTTTTCCTCGCTACGTCTTTCTCCCTTGATCTTCAGGTAGCCGTGGTCGACGGAAATGTCGAGCTCTTCTTTCGAGAATCCGGGTATGGCCAACTCCAGGACGAGAAGCGGCCCTTCTTTCCGCACGTTGACCGGCGGCATGCCGTAGCGCTTTTTGCGGGGGATGTCGAAGGCCGATCTGCCCAGGAAATGGTCGTGGTCGATAACCGAACCATAGCTGTCGCCGATCCGGTCAAAGGCGTGGTTCCGACGACTGTAGCGTTGCATATGTCTTAGATTTAATACCGGCCGTTTCCGACCGGCCCGGTTGATCCATTCAACCACGTTCAAATTATCCGGTTTGAACGCCAGCTGGCAATGCGTTTCATCACCTGGGATGGTGATTTTTGTCAGTGGTGTGATCTTAACTTGCTGAAAACGAGTCGAAAAAGGCCTTGGCCCGGGCGATCTTCTGCCGATCGGTCATCTTGTCGGCGGTTTCGATCGATAGAACGGCCGGCCGGAACGAGCGGCGGTGTTCGATCTCTTTGTGGAGTTGCACCTTGGCCTCGGCCGGACCGAAAAGGTATAGTTCTTCGGCTTCGCCGACCAGTTCCAGAATATGTGTGAAATATTCCCTGGTTTGATGGAGGCGCCGCTCGAGGAATTTCGATTCGGAGGTTTTGTCCATGGGCCCGTAGGGCGTTTTCGAACGGGCGCCGCCTTTCACGTGGAAATCCTCGATCCCGGAAGCGATGCGCGTAGTACTGGGGCTGTCGCCGCTCAGGTCGATCACGAACGCTTCGCGGAAATCCAGCCAGATACCTGCTCTTTTCATAGTCGTTGGTTTGTATACCGATACCGAAGTGGTTTGGGAAACCCCAAACCACCCGCTTGAGTATAGTTCATCGATCATTCCTGCAGTCCGAGCTTGCCGGCCGGGCTATCTTCGCGCACGAGGTAGACGGCAAAGAGCTGGTTGCTTGCCAGCGCCGGCGTTTCCCCGTTGCGGAACAGGAGCGGCGTCGGGCAACTGGCCCCGCCGAACAGATAGCCGATCAGATGCCGGCCGGCCGGCAGTTCCCCCAAACGGATCACCCCGTTCGGATAGGTGGGCGCCGATCCCGCAGGCAGAAAATGCGTGCTGCGCCCCCAGGCCTGATAAGGGTCGATGGGCAGGGTGGAGATCTCGATCTCCCCGTGGTAGGAGCGGGTAAAGCACTCGGCCTGTTCGACCCTGAACGGCAGTCGCGAGGCTTCCTGTTCGCACCAGAAAGAGCGGCATCCGCCCAGGAAGAGCGTGTGCATGTCGCCGCTGTCTTCGTCGTATAGCGCAATGACGGCACTGTGGTAGTGCGGTAGTTCGGCGGTATTGCGCTTTTGTACGCTGTAGCCCATATCGAATACGTTCAGCCAGCTCAGACCGGCCTCGGCCTGGCTTTCGAACAGGGTCAGGCCCTCGCCGAGGTCGGGAAAGACCTGCGGCGCTGCGGTCGGCAGCAGGGTTTCGAAATCGGGGCCGTAGGCGAACCCATGCCGCACCTCAATGCTTAGCGCGCCGTCTTCCCCCTGTTCGACGAAGAACGGCCGGACCAGGCGCAAGGGCTCTTTTTGAAAGTCTTCCTGCTCGCTCTCGTACACCCCCGGCAGGCGATAGCCGTCGATCAGATAGAACTGACCGTCGATCCGCAGCAGGGAGCCTTCCATGACGGCCATGTCGGGGTGGTAGGCCTGGCGGAAGAACTGTCCGAGCGAAGGTTTCGTCTCGCCAATCACCGCCTCGATCAGTCCGGGGAGGTCGATCGCGCAGAGGTAGGGGAATGTGAGATAGGCGCCGGCCCGGCTGCTATAACCGTAACCGCCGGCCAGGTAGAGAGTGGGGCCGTCCTGGAAGGAAGGGCCAAAGCTGGCGAATAACTGCTCCGCTTCGAGGAAAGACGGATCGGCATGGTCGATCTCGGCTGCCCAGACCTCCCCGGTGGCCGGGTCGAAGACCACCGCCTGAGTATTCTGGCAATTGTAGTGGAAGTCGACGGTGGTCTGACCTCCCAACAACACCCACTTGCCGTTCCATTGGCCGTGCGTAAAAGAGTGCAGGGGGGGCAGGCCCTCGATCCGGGTAGGAACGACCTCCAGAGAGAAGTCGGGTTGGGCCCACAGATAGGTTCCCAGTAGTAGCAGGGAAACGAGTAATAGATTCTTCATTGGAAAAGGTAGTGGTTAGTACCTTTCCAAAATAACCGTTGGAGCACGGTTAAGAACTGATGAAAGTCAATCGACCGGCTGATTTTTATCAACCGGGGGCCTATTCGGCAGAAGGT
This sequence comes from Saprospiraceae bacterium, assembly GCA_020436865.1. Classification (GTDB taxonomy): domain Bacteria; phylum Bacteroidota; class Bacteroidia; order Chitinophagales; family Saprospiraceae; genus JAGQXA01. The sequence continues at coordinate 10,828 of JAGQXA010000008.1, forward strand.
GTTTCCCGGCGCAGCCTCATGAGCCGCTCCTTGTCGTTTTCCCGCATTTCCAACACGAGCGAATCGGCCTGGAAGTACTGGATGCGGACCGCTTTCTGCTGCTGCTGTTCGGTCAGTGTGTCGGTCGTGAACAGCAGGTCGGATTCGATGTGGTAGCGGCCGGCTTCCCGATAGCCGAGCGTGCTGTGGTAGCTGTATCGCAGGTCGGAGTGGAAGTCGAAGTAAACGTACTCGAGCGGAGCTTCCAGAGGGGTGCCTTCTTCCTGTACTTCGACGGCTTGCCAATGGCCGAGCAGCAAAGCTTCCCGGCGGTGGTTGCAGGCGAGCAGGCCGGCCAGTACGAATACGGCCAATGCGATGGGTGGCAACTTGGAGGTCATAGGGAGCTTCTTAGAAGATCGCTTCGATCAGAATAAAGGCGCCCGCTCCGGCCAGAAATCCGATCAGGGCCAGCCAGGAGATCTTGCGCAGGTACCAGATGAAGTCGATCCGCTCCATGCCCATGGCGGCTACGCCGGCAGCCGATCCGATGATCAGCATGCTGCCGCCGGTACCGGCGGCGTAGGCGATGAAATGCCAAAGCTGGGCGTCGATGGGCTGGTTGTACATACCCATGGAAGCGGCCACCAGCGGTACGTTGTCGATCACCGCCGAGGCGAAACCGAGCAGTATGACCACGATATCCTGACTAGGGATGGCCCGGTCGAGCGCTTCGGCCACGTAGCGCAGCGTGCCGACCTGCAACTGGGCGCCTTCGCTCATGACCGTGCCGAAGACCAGACTCTCCAGTGCGGCCACGGCCATCAGAATGCCCAAAAAGAACAGGATGCTCGACATCTCGATGCGCGACAGGGCCTTGTGAGCCGAAAACTGGTGCTTGCGCTCTTCAGTGAAATCTTCTTCCGGGTGGATGTATTCCGAAACCAGCCAGACGACGCCGAGGCTCAACATCATCCCGATGTAGGGCGGCAGGTGGGTCAGGGTCTTGAATACGGGTACGAAGACGATCGCCCCGAGCCCCAGAAAGAGCATCACCTGGCTGCTAAGCAGCTTTTGCGCCTCGGGATTGACCTTACTGAGGTCGAGATTGATCTCGCCCTTAAACGGCGGTAGCCAGGTGGCGATCATCACCGGCAGGGCAAAACAGACGATCGAAGGGACCACCAGATATTCGATCAGGCCCAGAGCAGATACGCGATCGCCGATCCAGAGCATGGTGGTCGTCACGTCGCCGATGGGCGACCAGGCGCCGCCGGCGTTTGCGGCGATGACGATCAGGGAAACGAACCAGATGCGCTCGTTCTTGTCCTGAATGAGCTTGCGAAGCAGCGTGACCAGTACGATCGTCGCCGTCAGGTTATCGATGATGGCCGACAAAATGAAACCCAGGATGCCCACGATCCAGAGCAGGCGCTTCTTGCTGCGCGTTTTGACGTAGCTCTTCAGCACCTCGAAGCCGCGGTGCAGGTCGATGATCTCCACGATGGTCATGGCGCCGATCAGGAAGATGAGGATCTCGGCCGTTTTGCCCAGATGGTGAAGCAAGGTGTTGGAAAATCCGTGCTCGGCCTCGTGCACTTCCTCGCCGCTCAAACCGCCGAGGCTGTAAACGTGATCGTGCGAATCGATCACCGAGAGCCAGCCCTGCTGAAAGCCGACCGCCAGGATCGCCCAGCACAGGGCGGCCATGATCAGGGCCGGTACGGTCTTGTCCAGTTTGAGCGGGTGTTCGAAAACGATCGTCAGATATCCGAGGATGAAACAGAGGATGACGGCTGTGATCATGTGTCTTGGAGGTATGCGTAGGACTGGAAATTGGGTTTCGTTTGCTGGGCCAAAAATAAAACAATCTGGCAGTTTCCCTAAATTTCCATCCAATAAAGGCCCTCAAAAAAGCCGTTGTGCGGGCTGATTGACCCCTGCTCACGGAACTATCCGGGTACATCGGCCGTTTTGTGAATTATTCCTTAATTTTGTGCGCAGTTAAGAATAACCCAATGGTCAGGATCGGATCGGTCGAACTCGGTGAATTCCCTTTGTTGCTGGCGCCCATGGAAGACGTGAGCGATCCTCCCTTTCGCGCCTTGTGCAAACGCGAGGGATGCGACATGATGTACACCGAGTTCATCTCGGTGGAAGGCCTGATCCGCGATGCCGATAAGAGCCTGCAAAAGCTCGACATTTACGAGGAAGAACGGCCCATCGGCGTACAGATCTTCGGCGCTGAACTCGATTCGATGATGCGCGCCGCCGAGATCGTCGAAGAGGCCGGCCCGGAAGTGCTCGACATCAACTATGGCTGCCCGGTTAAGAAGGTGGTTTGTAAAATGGCCGGCGCCGGCATTTTGCAGGATATCCCCAAGATGGTCGAATTGACCGCAGCGGTCGTCCGCTCGACCAAACTCCCCGTGACCGTCAAGACGCGCCTGGGCTGGGACGACAACAGTCTCTACATCGAGGAGGTGGCCGAACGCCTGCAAGACGTCGGCATCCAGGCCCTGAGCATCCATGGCCGCACGCGGAAGCAAATGTACAAGGGGGAAGCCGACTGGACGCTCATCGCCAAAGTCAAGGAAAACCCGCGCATCCACATCCCCATCTTCGGCAATGGCGACGTCGATAGTCCGCAAAAGGCCGCGGAATACCGCCGCCGCTTTGGGGTAGACGGGATCATGATCGGCCGGGCCAGTATCGGCAATCCCTGGATATTCCGGGAGATCAAACACTACCTGGCCACCGGCGAACTGTTGCCGCCACCGACCCTGGCCGAACGGGTCGATGCCGCCAGGCGTCATCTGGCGCATTCGATCGAATGGAAAGGCCTTACGCTGGGCGTGGTAGAGATGCGGCGCCACTATACGAACTATTTTCGCGGGCTTCCGGGCATTAAGGCCTACCGCACGAGGTTGGTGACGGAAATGGACCCGGAAGCGCTATTTGGGGTGCTCGGGGAGATCGAAGCGGAATACAGCGGAGCTCCTATTGTTCATTAAGACTAACTCGACGCTTTGGTATTCAATATCGAACGACACGAACGAGAGATCTTTCAACTCATCAGCGACACGGCAGAGGAGCTTTCCTATCCGGCTTACGTGGTCGGCGGATATGTACGCGACCGCCTGCTCGGCCGACCGTCCAAGGACATGGATATCGTCTGTGTCGGCAACGGCATCCGGTTGGCCCAGAACGTGGCTGCCCGCCTGCGGCCCATCCCCCGGATCACCGTGTATAAGCGCTTCGGCACGGCCATGCTCAAGCACAAAGACCTCGAGATCGAGTTCGTCGGGGCCCGCAAGGAGTCCTATCGCCACGATTCCCGCAAGCCGACCGTCGAGGAAGGTACGCTGGAAGACGACCAGAATCGCCGTGATTTTACGATCAACGCCCTGGCGGTCAGCCTGAACGCCCGCGACTTCGGCGCCATCATCGACCCCTTTCACGGCTTGCAGCATCTCGAGGAGAAGGTCATCAAAACGCCCCTCGAACCGGGCGACACCTTTTCCGACGACCCCCTGCGCATGATGCGGGCCATCCGCTTTGCTACGCAACTTCACTTCGAGATCGAACCTGAAACGCTCGCGGCTATTTCGCAATACAAACAGCGTATCAACATCGTTTCCAAAGAGCGCATCACCGCCGAACTGGAAAAGATCATGGCCACCGACCTGCCGAGTGTGGGCTTCAAACTGCTGCACAGCACCGGTCTGCTCAAGATCATCTTCCCCGAATTACAGGCGCTGCACGGCGTGGAAGTGCGCAACGGAAAGGGGCATAAAGACAACTTTTTCCATACCCTGGAGGTGCTCGACAACCTCTGCAAGAAATCGCATAACATCTGGTTGCGTTGGGCGGCGCTGTTGCACGACATTGCCAAACCCCCCACCAAGCGTTTCCATCCCGAGCAGGGGTGGACCTTCCACGGCCACGACGCTCTCGGGGCGGCCATGGTGCCGCGTATCTTCAAGCGCATGCGCCTGCCGCTCGATGGCAAAATGAAGTTCGTGCAAAAAATGGTGCGCCTGCACCTGCGACCTATCAGCCTGACCAAGGAGAATATCACCGACTCGGCCATTCGCCGGCTCCTCTTCGATGCCGGCGACGATATCGACGACCTGATGCTCCTCTGCGAGGCCGACATCACTTCCAAGAATCCGAAGAAGGTGGCCCGCTATCTGGAAAACTACGAACTGGTGCGCGACCGCCTGATCGCCGTGGAGGAAAACGATCGTATCCGCAACTGGCAACCGCCCATTACCGGCGACCTCATTATGGAAACCTTCGGCATTCCGCCCTCCAAAGAGGTCGGCATGCTCAAGGACTTCGTTCGCGATGCGATCCTCGATGGCGACATTCCCAATGCCTTCGAGCCGGCCTTTCAACTTCTGCTCGAAAAGGCCGCTGAAATGGGCCTGCAGCCCCGCTCGAATCCGCAGGATCGTTCCTGATACAGGCAAAAAGCTGGCGCACGCTTACCCTTCGTCTTCCTCCTCCTCGCGCTCGGCCTTCAGGTCGCGGTTAACGGCGATGCTGGCGTTTAACTCGTAACCCGCCAGCAGGATAAAGGAGTTGATCTGCAGCCAAAGCATGACCACGATGATCGTACCGATCGAACCGTAAAGCTTGTTGTAGGTGCCGAAATTGTCGACGTAAAAGGAAAAACCCAAACTGGACAGGATCGACAGGATCGTGGCCAGCGTGGCTCCCGGCGTAAAGAAATGGAAACGCTTGCGCGCCGCCGCCGCATAGCGATAGATCAGGGCCATGCCGGTGTAGAAGAGGGCGAGAATGATGAGGTACCGAAGCAGGGCGATGGCGACCTCGCTGAAGCGATCTAGGTGCACATAGTCGTCGAGCAGATCGACTAGCAGATTGCCGACGATCACCAGAATGATCGATGCAAAGAGCAGCGACCCCAGCAGAAAGGTCAGCCCGATGGCCAGGACCCGCTTGCGCAGGGCGGAACGCCGCTTGAAGGTTTGTTTATACGACTTCTCGAAGCTGTTCATCATCGTCAGAATGCCGTTGGAGGCAAACCAGATGGCCAGCAGGAAGCCCAGTGACAGAAGGCCGGTGCGGGGCCTCGTAGTGATGTCTTCGATCGTTTGGATAAGCATGTCGCCGGCATTGCCCGGCAACAGCAGGTTGATCTCCCGGTACAGGTATTCCATGAAGTTTTCCCCGCCTGGAATGTGCGCAATGAGGTATTCGCGCAGGTAGGGTAGGAGGGTGAACAAGGCGATGATGGAGGGGAACAGCGACAGGAAAAAACTGAACGCCATCGAATTGGCCTTCATGATCAGCGCATAGCGCTTGATCTCGTTCAGGATGAACACCACCACGTCGAAGATGGGCACCTTGAAAAAACCCGGCAGCGACTTCTCCTTGCTCCACTGCAGCACCTCGGCCACGATCGGCAGCGACCAGAATTTCTGTTTCCATTCCTTGAGGCTGGGTAGTTTCATGTCGTGGTTCTTCCCTCTGACTCTTAGGTGCGACCGGCAAAGAAGGGCTGTAAGGCGTCCCGCAGAAAGGCCGGCGCTGCGACCGTGCGGTTGCTCGCCACCTCTACGAAGCACAGCCGGACCGCTCCGCCGTTCACGAGCTTGCCCGCTTCGTTGTACAGCTCCATGTGAAAGGTAATATATTTTTCCGGCATCTCCCGCAAGGTGGTGCGGATCGTGATCAACTCGTCGTACCGGGCCGGTCGTACGAACCGCATCTGCAGGGAAGTGACCGGCATCATGATCCCCCATTCGGCCTCCATGGCCTTATAGGTGAACCCCAACGACCGCAGCAATTCCACGCGTCCGATCTCATAGTAAAAGGCATAGTTGCCGTAGTACAGGTACCCCATCTGGTCGGTCTCTCCGTAGCGCACGCGTTTCTGGTGTTCGTGTGTGTACATGGTGGGTGGATTGGGTGATTAGTTTATTGGGGGATTGGTTTATTGGGTGATTAGTTTATTGGGGGATTGGTTTATTGGGGGATTGGGTCCAGGGGGCCAAGGATCCTTCGGTCCTTAGGGGGCGCCCCCTTTAAACCTTTTCAACCTTTGCAACCTTTGTATCCTTTGTATCCTTCCCCCCTTCAAACCACCTTTTCAATTTCATAGATCGAATTGATCTTCCCTGCAAAGATGCAATAAAAGGGTGGATCGTCGTGCAGGCGGTTGATCTCGGTCGGACGTCCGTCGTCGATGTAATTGGCGCGGAGCTTCGATTTGATGGTGAACAGCGAGTGGAAGTACTGCCAACCGATCTCCGGCCGGAAATACTGCTTCATCTGGGCGAACATCTTGCGATAATTGGAGCGGGGCTTCACGGCACATTCATTGCAATCGGCCAGCAGGTCGGGCCGGCAATCGGCGCGTTGTCGCTGGCAATCGAAATGCGGCAGATTTTCGTACGACACCTTGTGGTGGGTATAAGCTACCGACGACAGGCTGTGCAGGCCCGATTTGCCGAAGGGCATGATCGAACCGAACGGACCGTCCATGACCGTCAGCCCGAGGCCTTGCAGGGTGGGCGCCGAAAGCAGGGCGATCTCCGAGATCTCGTGCATCAGGTCGATCTCGCGCAGGCCGAACTGACGATTTACGGCATTGCTGCCGGCATAGGTGGCGTTTATCACGGCCCCAGCCAACAGTGTAGCGGGGTTCTCACCTGCGGCATCCTGTAGTTCGACCGCCCATTTGTCACCGCTTTGCTCTGCCTGCCGGATGCAGGTGAACAGCCGCAGATCGATCTGCGCGGAGGCCTCCTGCACGCGGCGGGTGTAGTGATCGGCGATCAGGTACGGATCGAAGGTGTATTCCGTCGTGCGGAAGAGGGCTTCGATGCGCTGAAAGTCGATCAGCGGATGCTGCAGCACCGGTTCGCAGCGGATAGACAGGTATTCGCAAAATCGCTCGAACTGAGCGGCATTGGTGAATGAACCGAAGCGATCGATGGCATAGTATTTCTCGAATGAGAAATGGATGAACGGTCGGTGCTCGGCCGTAAATCGCTCCTTGTGATCGTCGGACATCACCGCTGTGGCGATGCTGCGCGGATAGTGGTACCCTCCGTGCAGCCGCGCCTGGTTGACGATCGAGGCTTTTCGGAACAGGGCCTTTTCCTTTTCCACCAGGCAAATGCGGTAGCCCTTGCCCGCCAGGTACAGGGCGGCGTAAACGCCGAAGAGGCCTCCTCCGACGATCAGGTAATCGACCGTTTCAGTGTTCTTGCGCATGAAAAGCCCTCAATGCTTCGTAAGTGCTGCGGAAGTCGGTTGTTTTCAATTGTTCATAGAACGCCACA
>JAGQXA010000123.1 GCA_020436865.1 Saprospiraceae bacterium
CTGATCAGCTACTCGGTCGGCACGATCAAGAGTTACGTCAACAACGCCATTGAGAACGAGATCTCGCACCTGCAGATCCACCATCCTGATTTTCCGAAGGACAAGGAGATCAAATACTACCTGCCCCATGCGGAAGCGATGGAAGCCGAACTGCAAGCAACCGACCACGTACAGGCCGCCACGGTGCGCAGCCTGACCAACGCCATGCTTTCGACCGCCAAGGGCGCCCGCGGCATCCAGATCAAGGGCATCCAGCCCCAGACGGAAGCCCAGGTGACCCATCTGGATCAGAAGCTGGTGGAAGGCGAATATTTCGGCTCCAGCGGCCGGAACCCGATCCTGATCAGCCGCACGCTCGCCGACAAGCTCGGAGTCAAACTGCGCTCGAAGGTCGTGCTGACTTTCCAGGACCTGAACGGCGACATCACGGCCGCCGCCTTCCGCATCGTCGGTCTTTTCGAAACCAACAGCAATGCAGTCGACGAAGGCACGGCCTTTACGCTGCAATCCGACCTCAATCAGTTGCTGGGCGCCGAGCAGATCGCGCATGAAGCGGCGATCTTGCTGCACGACCCCGACTTTCTGGAGCAGGTCGACACTACGCTCCGGCAGCGCTACCCCGATCTGCTGGTGCAAACGTACAAGGAGCTTTCTCCGGAGATCGAACTTTTCAACTCCCAGATCCAACTGACGGCCACGATCTTCACCGTGATCGTCATGCTGGCGCTGATCTTCGGGATCATCAACACCATGCTCATGGCGGTGCTCGAGCGCTTGAAGGAATTGGGCATGCTCATGGCCATCGGCATGAATAAGTTCCGCGTATTCTTCATGATCGTACTGGAAACCATCCTGCTCGGCCTGCTGGCCACCCCCCTTGGCCTGCTGGCCGGATACCTGACCGTCGTCCGGCTGAGCGAGATCGGCATCGACCTTTCGGCCTGGTCGGGTGGAATGCGCGAGTTCGGCATTTCCGAGATCATCTATCCGAGCCTCGAAAGCCAGATCTATGGCCAGCTGGCCCTGGCGGTGTTCATCACTGCCGTCGTCGCCTCGCTCTATCCGGCTTACAAGGCGATCCGGCTCAAACCCGTGGAAGCGCTACATAAGATCTGACGCCCATTTCCTTGAAAAATGAATATCATGAACGTCATCAAGACCATCGGCATCAAAAAGACCTACAACCCCGACAGCGTTCCGGTACACGCCCTTAACGGGGTGGACCTGGAGATCGAAGAAGGGGAATTCACCGCCATCGTAGGCCCCTCCGGCTCCGGAAAGACCACCTTGTTGAATATCATCGGCGGCCTCGATCACCCTACCGAAGGGTATGTCGAAGTGAACGGCACCGACATTTCGACACTATCCGACAACCGGCTGATCGAATTCCGCAAACAGCATATCGGATTCGTTTTCCAATCGTACAACCTCATTCCGGTGCTGACCGCCAAAGAGAACGTCGAGTTCGTGATGCTGCTGCAGAACCGGCCGGCCGCCGAACGGGAGCAGCGCACGCAGGAACTGTTGCAGGCCGTGGGGCTGGCCGATAAGATCGACAAACGCCCGTCGCAACTATCGGGCGGCCAGCAGCAACGCGTGGCCGTGGCCAGGGCCCTGGCCCCGAAGCCCAAGTTCATCCTGGCCGACGAGCCGACCGCCAACCTCGATTCGAAGTCGACCGCCAACCTGCTCGACATCATGGCCCGGCTCAACCGGGAAGAAAAGATCACCTTCGTTTTCTCCACCCACGACCAACGTGTCATCGATCGCGCCAGCCGGGTGATCACCCTGGTCGACGGCAAGATCGATTCCGATCAAAGGGTCCAGGGATCGAAGGATCCTGGGAGCCAGAAGTCGTAAATCCAAAGTCCATGCGGTATTTCCTGCTCATACTGTTCCTTCTAACCTTCGGTCAGCTCTCTGCTCAGCAACGTTTCGACATCGGCGGCTATGTAAAAGACCTGCAGTCGGTCTATCTCCTCCATCCGGACCTGCCCGTGCCAGGGATCGACACGACCCTGGTACTAAACACCAGTTTCCTGCACCATCGCCTCAATACCCGCTGGTCGATCTCCGATGCGCTGAGCCTGAAGACCGAATTCCGGAACCGCTTCTTCTGGGGCGACGAACTCAACGACGCTTTTGTGAAACAGCTCGACGCTGCCAACGACCACTTCGACCTGTCGCTCGAGGGGTCGAACAATAAC
>JAGQXA010000705.1 GCA_020436865.1 Saprospiraceae bacterium
AAGCCGGGCGCCAGCGACAGTTTCGAGCCCTCTTTACCGGCAATGAAGCCCTCGGTGCTGAAGCCGGAGATCACCGAATTGTAGAGACCGAACTGCTGTTTCTGCAAACCGGAGAACACTTTGAAATGCCAGTCGGCAAAAGGGTTGACCGCCACCTGCACGCCGAAGAGCGCGTTGTCGATGGCCAGGGTGCGTTCTTCGTAGGCGCGGAAGATGATCCCGCTGCCGATCTGGTCGTAGAGATAGCCGCCGGAAATGGTGATCTTGTCGAGGTTCTTGCGGATATACCAGCGACCGATGCCCTGGGCGGTATAGGATCCCTGCGGATTGAGCAGGTTGGAGTTGTTAAAAAGGTCGAAGCGCAATCCGAAGTCGAAGCCCCAGTTGCTGTAGTTGACGTTGAGCCAGGCGTCGGCGCCGAAGAACTGCCGGTCGTACTGCGGCGTATTGGCCGCGCCGATCGAAGAATCGCGCAGGAAAACATTACCGGTAGATTCGAGGCTGCCGGAAATGCGCCCGCCGTCGTTACTATCCTGAGCTTGCAGGCCGAGCGCAAGGCCGCTCAACAGGCAACAGATCAATCCGAGTCGAAGTAGGTTCATGTAGCTAACGTTTTTCGTCTGTGCGGCCGGAGGGAAAACAGGCGTTACCCAACGGCCTCGTTCCATATTTGTTAACGAGAGGTTAAATTAGGCTTTTTCGAGGATTCACCGATACTAAAGCCCGCGGATTTTAGTTATACCGAGGCCGAAGTGGTTTGGAACTTTCCAAACCCCATCTTCGTCGGCATATCCTCAAACGACGGCTGACGATTCGTCTCAAGAATTCCGAAACCACGCTCGTTTGAGTATACCTGAAAGGTTTAACAAAGTCTATCGATAAGGAACCTCTCTCCGATCAAATTGCAAGTATCTTTTGTTTTTCTCGGCTGAAAAAATGAATTTTGGCATTCGTCACAAATCCAACAAATATTTTCAACGTATGAAAAGGCTAGTATTACTGTCCGCGCTGTTCGTTTTCATCCTGTCGCAAGCCGCAACGGCCCAGCAGGCTTTACCCAATGTGGAAGTCCGCACGCTCGACGGCCAACTGGTGAATCTGCAGGAAGCCTACGGCGGACAAAACGGCAAAGTGACCGTCCTGAGCTTCTGGGCTACCTGGTGTTCGCCCTGCAAGAAGGAACTCGACGCCATCGCCGACCTCTATCCCGAATGGCAGGAAGCTTACGACGTGGAAGTCGTAGCGATCACCATCGATACCCGCCGCGCCCTGGCCCAGGTGCCCTCCATCGTGGAAACGAAAGGCTGGGAATACACCATTCTGAGCGGCAACGAGAACGAGATGCGCAACGCCTTTAATTTCAGCTCCATCCCACAGACCTTCGTGGTCGACAAAAAGGGCAGTATCGCCTACATCCACAACGGCTATGTGCCCGGCGACGAGGTAGAACTGGAAGAGGTGATCGCGAAGCTCTCTGAGTAAAAAGATGAAAGATAAGAGATGAAAGATAGCGGTCCGAACGCTGCTCGCGTTCGGACCGCTATTTTTTTATCTTACCTTTTCCCATTCCCAGGCCGTGCGCATGATCTCGGCGATATCGCGTTGCGGTCGCCAATCCAGCAAGCGGGCGGCCCGTTCGTTGCTGGCGTAAACGGCGTCGACATCGCCCGGGCGGCGCGGACCGATACGGTAGGGTAACTTCTCGCCGGTGCTTTCTTCGAAGGCATGCACGGCTTCCAGCACCGAGACCCCCTCTCCAATGCCGAGATTGAAAGTCTCCACCTGCCCGGCATTTTTACCTTCGATCAGAAACTTCAGCGCTTTGGTATGCGCATCGGCCAGGTCCATAATGTGGATGTAGTCGCGCACGCAGCTACCGTCGCGCGTCGGATAATCGTCGCCGAACACGACCAGCTCCTTTCGCTTGCCGATGGCCGCTTCGGTGATGACGGGCACCAGATTGCTGGCCGGATTGATCGGCGCTTCGCCGAGCCGGCCGCTATCGTGGGCGCCGGCCGGATTGAAATAGCGCAACAGCACAAAGCGGGTTCCGGCCGTGGCGCGGGCGAGGTCGTGGATCAGTTGCTCCCCGATCTGTTTGGTGCGGGCGTACGGACTCTCGGCTTCTCCGAAGGGCGTGGTCTCGGTCACCGGCAATTCGTCGGCATTCCCGTAGACCGAGCAGGAAGAGGAGAAAATGAAGGAGGAGATCTGCAACTCGCGCACGTTTTCCAGGAGGTTGACCATGCCGAGTACGTTGTTGCGGTAGTAGCGCAAAGGCTGTTCGACCGACTCCCCCACGCTTTTCAGGGCGGCGAAGTGGATCACGCCCTCGATATCGTCGTGCTGGCGGAAGAACGACCGCAGCGCCTCCTCCTCGCAAAGGTCGATGCGATAGTTCGGCACCCGCCGTCCGGTGATGGCGGCCACATTGTCGAGGATCGCCTCGTCGGCGTTGACCAGATTGTCGATGGAAATGGGGTCGTAGCCTTGTTCGAGCAGGTCGACGAGCGTATGACTGCCGATATACCCACAGCCGCCGGTCACCAGGATCTTTTTCATGGAGAATTCGTTTGCCGACAAATGTAGGTCCAAAAAAAACTGGTTTGCAAATTTCGCCCCAGAACTTTTACCTCCTTTGAGTTCCTGGCGACAAGAAAACGGCCGCCCGGCCAAATCCACTTTCTCTCCGGCATAGTACGCAGGCAGGCGTTTTTTGCTACTTTTGCGCAAAAAAGGGAATGGACCTAAAGAAACTAGCCCGGGATGTCGCCCATATCGCCCGCCAGGCGGGCGAGGCAATTTTGGAGGTATATGCCCAGGCCGAGGGAATGGAGATAGAGCGAAAGTCCGACGACTCTCCCCTGACCCTGGCCGACCGACGCTCCAATGCCGTGATCTGTGCCGGGCTCGAACAATTGACCCACCGCTTTCCGATCGTTTCGGAAGAAAATAAGGAAATCCCCTTCGAACAGCGGCGCACCTACGAATTCCATTGGCTCGTCGATCCGCTCGACGGCACCAAGGAGTTCATCAAACGCAACGGCGAATTCACCGTGAACATCGCGCTGATCCACAAAGATCATCCGGTACTGGGCGTGGTGTACGTGCCGGTGACCGACGAGCTGTACTGGGCCGGACGGGGCGTGGGCGCCTACCTGATCCAAAATGGCCGCGAACAACGCATTCGCTCGGCCGAATTCCAGCTGCACGACAGCGGCCTGCACCTGGTCTGCTCGCGTTCGCACCTCAACGAGGAAACGCAAGCCTTCGTCGACCGCTTTCAGGCGCCCGAACTGGTATCGAAAGGCAGCTCGCTGAAGTTCCTCCTACTGGCGAAGGGCGAAGCTCACGTGTATCCGCGCCTGGCCCCGACCATGGAATGGGACACCGGCGCCGCCCAGGTCATCCTGGAAGAAGCGGGAGGGCAGGTGATCGACGAAAACACCGGCCGCTCGCTGCGCTACAACAAAGAAGTGCTGCTCAACCCGTCGTTCGTGGCCTACGGCACGATCGTCGAATCCTGATCG
>JAGQXA010000706.1 GCA_020436865.1 Saprospiraceae bacterium
GTGCTTTTTTCGTGCAGCCAGCGGGCCACCAGTTCCTTGCCGGTGCCGTTCGGACCGGTGATCAGTACGCGCGCATCGGTGGGCGCCACCCGGTCGATCGTTTCGTGAATGCGGGAAATGGTCTCCGATTCGCCGATGATCTCCTGGGTGCGCGACTGCGACACCCTGCGCTGCAGCACCTTGGTTTCGGTGATGAGGCTGGATTTGTCCATCGCGTTGCGAATGGTGATCAACATGCGATTGAGATCGGGCGGCTTGGAAATGAAGTCGAAGGCGCCTTTACGGACGGCTTCTACCGCGGTGTCGATGTTGGCGTGTCCGGAGATCATGACCACTGGCATATCGGGCGCCAGCAGCTGGACCCTTTCCAACGCCTCCAGCCCGTCCATCTTGGGCATCTTGATGTCCATGATCAGCACATCGTATCCGCCTTTCTTTTGTTTGATTTTGGCCAGGCAATCGAGGCCGTCGACGGCTTCGTCTACTTCGTATTTTTCAAATTCGAGGATTTCGCGCAGGGTGCGGCGAATGCTACTTTCGTCGTCTGCGATCAGGATCTTCGCCATGTTCATAGGGTTGAGCGTTCTTTGATAGTGTTTCAATACTCCGGCCGGGCCGAAGGAATCCAAAGATACGACATTACGCGGTAAAAAACACGCCTATACGCCGGTCAGTGTTCCCGCCGCCAGCCAGGCCATCAGGCCCATGCCGTGCAGCAAGCTCTCTTCGTCGACGTCGAACGTATCGGTGTGCACAGGCGAGGTGATCCCCTTCGATTCATTACCGGTACCGAGCCGGTAGAAACAGGCGGATAAGCGCTGCGAATAGTAGGCAAAATCCTCGGCGGTCATGCGGATGGGTAGGTCGACGACGTTCTCCGCCCCAAGGTACTCTTCGGCCATGCGTCGAATGCGCTCCGTCAGGGCCGGTTCGTTGACCAGAAAGGGGTATCCTTTGAGGATCTTGAACTCACAGGAGGCGCCCATGCTGCGGACCAATCCGTCGACGAGCCGCTCCATCAACTCATGCGCTTCGGCCCGCCATTGTTCGTCCATCGTTCGGAACGTACCCATCATATGCACGGCATTGGGAATGACATTGGTCGATCCGCCTTCCGACTCGATCTTGCCGATGGTCAGTACCGAGGGAATAGTGGGGTCGGAGCGCCGGCTGACCAACTGTTGCAGCGCGACGATCAGGTGGCTGGCAACCAGAATGGGGTCGACGCAATCGTGCGGCAAAGCGCCGTGCCCTCCCCTACCCTTCACCGTGAGGTACAGCTCATCTGCAGAGGCCATGTACCGACCCGGCCGCAGACCGACCCGGCCGGCAGCCAGAGGCGGATGCACATGTTGTCCGATGATCAGCTCGGGAACGGGATTTTCCAGCACACCCGCCTCGATCATCAGCTTGGCGCCGCCGGGCAGGCGCTCTTCCGCCGGTTGAAAGAGCAACTTGACAACCCCGGACAACTCGGCCGACAGGCTTTGCAGTATGCGGGCGGCGCCGAGCAGGGAAGCGGTGTGCACATCATGACCGCAGGCATGCATCACGCCCGGATTCTGTGAACGGTAGGGCACATCGTTTGCCTCCTGAATGGGCAGGGCGTCCATGTCGGCCCGCAACGCGATGACGCGACCCGCTCCTTTGCCGCCTCTGATCTCGCCGACAATGCCGTGACCGGCTACGCCCGTTTGATGTGAAATGCCCCATTCGCCGAGTTTGGCAGCGACGAACCGGCTCGTCTCCTCTTCTTGGTAGGAGAGTTCGGGATGGGCGTGCAAATGCCGGCGTACGGCGACGATCTCGTCGTGAAATTCGCTGGCGAGTTGTCGTATTTTTTCCTTGAGCATCTTTTCTCTTTTTTCGCTCCTTTTGGGTACCCTGCCCCCTTGATCCCTTTCGGGTCAGGGGATCCGAGAAGAGCAAGTTTATTTTCCCCCTAGCTCCCGGAACCCTCTCCAAATGATCTCCAGGTCGCGGCTGGTCTGAAAGTCTTTGGCGTACAGGAAATTCAGCCGCTGCACGGTCGGTTCGTCGAGTTCGCGCAAACGCAAACCGCTGAGGGGCGACAGCACGCCCGGCCGCAGAGGCGGCAGCTGGCCGCCGACGGCGCCCTCCTGGGCATATCCGACCCAGGCCTTGCGCCCGAGTGCGACCAGCAACAGATTCCGGAACAGCCCGATCGGACGGCGTACGACCCAGATCCAGACCGGGAACGTGAGCAGCAGAAAACCGGTTGCGAGCCAGTCGACGACCCGCTTGTTGCGGCGAGCCATCGGCGTGTCGATATTGAACTGGATGTCGACCGTGTATA
>JAGQXA010000707.1 GCA_020436865.1 Saprospiraceae bacterium
AAAAGGAGCGAGGCAGTCAGGCTGAAGAGCAGTAGAAACCGGATCATATCGAGTGCAACTGATTTCGTGAAGGGGTTTGGCGAAAGCCGCCACGAAAATAACGCCGGTTTGGGGGGCTTTGTTGCTGAAAAGAAAAGCCCCCCGGAACGAAGCGCTCCGGAGGGCTTTTACAGAAGTTCAGATATGCTTATTTAACCTTGGCTGCGGCGCGCGAAAATCCTTTCTTGTCGCCTTTGCTGGGTTTGGCTTTCAGTTCTTTCGTCAGGTCGGACATGATCGGCGTAGCTACGAAGATCGAAGAGTAGGTACCCACGACGATGCCCACCAGCAGTGCGAAGGCGAAGCCTTTGATGCTGCCGCCGCCGAACACGAACAGGATGGCCACCACGAAGAGGGTGGTCAAGGAGGTGATCACGGTACGGCTGACGGTGCTGTTGATGGCCATGTTGATCACTTCTTCCTTCGACTTGCCGGTGTACAGGCCCAGGAATTCCCGGATCCGGTCGAACACCACCACCGTGTCGTTGATCGAGTAACCGATCACGGTCAGGATGGCGGCGATGAAGGCCTGGTCGACTTCCATCGAGAACGGCAGGATGCCGTGGAAGAGGGAGAACATACCCAGAGTGATCAGCACGTCGTGGAAGAGGGCCGCCACGGCGCCCATACTGTACTGCCACTTGCTGAAGCGGATGAAAATGTACAGGAAGATCAGCAAGAGGGCGAAGACGGTGGCGTAGTACGAACTGCTCTTGATGTCGTCGGCGATCGTCGGACCCACCTGTGTGAAGCTCGTCACGTGCGTGATGCCCTCGGAGTCGGTCTTGGTGAACCGCTCGTAGGGCAGATCGCCGGTAACGACGGTCGACACGCCTTCGTGCAGTTTCTGCATGACCTCGGTGGCCGCATCTTCGCTATCGCTGTCGATGTTGTAGTCGGTCACCACGTTGTAGGTGTTTTCCGTATCGACGGCCTTGACGATCGGAGCGTCGCCAAAGGCTTCCGTCAGGGCGGTGCGCAGTTGGTCGGCCTCGATCGGCTCGGTGAATTCGATATTGTAGGAAAAACCGCCTTTGAAGTCGACGCCCAGGTCGAAGCCCCGGACGAAGAAGGCGATCAGGCCGGCCAGAATGATCGTGGCCGAGATCGAGTAGGCCATCCGGCGCTTGCCGATCCAGTCGACCTGCAGGTTGGCGAAAACGTTCTGCGACAGGCCGGTCCAGAAGCTCAGGGTTCCGCCCCGCTTGATCCACCAGTCGATGATCAGGCGGCCCACCAGTACGGCGGTGAACAACGACGATATTACGCCGACGATCAAGACCACGGCAAAGCCCTTGATCGGGCCCAGGCCGAAGTAGGCCAGTACGATGGCGGTCAGGATGGTCGTGACGTTGGCGTCGATGATGGCCGAATAGGAGTTGGAGAAGCCGTCCTGTATGGCCATAAGCATCGATTTGCCCTCGCGCAGTTCTTCCCGGATCCGTTCGAAGATGATCACGTTGGCGTCGACGGCCATACCGATGGTCAGTACGATACCGGCGATGCCGGGCAGCGTGAGCACCGTACCCATGGAGGCCAGGGCGCCGAAGATGAAGAACAGGTTGAGGAACAGAGCGATGATGGCCACCACGCCGCCGGTCGAGTAGTACAGCACCATGAAGGCCAGTACGATCAGGAAGCCGATGACCAGGGCTTTGACCGAACGGTTGATGTTGTCCTTACCGAGCGAGGGGCCGACCAGGTTCTCCTGGATGACCTGCGGGCGGGCGGGCAGTTTACCGATCTCGAGGATGCTCGCCAGGTCGCGCGCCTCCTGGGTATTGAACCTACCCGTAATGGAGGAGTTGCCGTTGAGGATCGGATTGATCACGCGCGGCGCCGAGGCCACTTCGTTGTCGAGCACGATGGCGATCTCGCGGTTCTGGTCCTGCGCCGCCTTCTGGGTCATCTGACCCCAGATGCGGGCGCCGGTTTGGTCCATTTGCAGCGACACCTGCATCTCGCCCGTTTGCGGATCGGGGTTGGCGCTGGCGCTCACTACGTGGTCGCCTTCCAGCGGCGCGGCATCTTTGCCGGCCGGCGGGTTGATGGCGTAGAGTTCGTAGCGGTTCGTCAGCTCGCCGGTCTCGACATCCTTGATCGGATCGCGCGACCAGACAAAGTGGATCCGGGCCGGGAAGAGCGGCTTGATGTTCTCCCGCGAGAGGAAGTCCATCACTTCGTCGCGCTGGTTGCCTTCGGCGGTGCCGAGCACGGCCAGGCCGAGAGCGCCCGATTGGTTGACTTCTAGAAGATCGAAGAGCGGACCGCTCTGCTGGGCCAGCGCATTCGGGTTGGCGACGGTCACGGTATCGACCCGTACAATATTGGTGCTGTCGACGTTGCCGAGGCTGTCGACGGCGTAGATCGTGTCGATGCGGATCTCTTCGGGCTCTTCCACCTCCTGGCCGGGCTGCTGCTTGCGCAGTTGCTCATTGGCGGCGTTGAAGGCCGACAGGATGCCGTTGTCGGTAATGCGATATACATCCCAGAATTCGAGCTTGGC
>JAGQXA010000124.1 GCA_020436865.1 Saprospiraceae bacterium
GAAAACCACCACATGTCTTCCCCGCCATGGCCGGGAGTCCACCCAAATTGACTACTTTTGAAGCGCCCGTAACCAACGAACCAGACATGGGAAAAATGAGCCTGCTTAAAGGAGATATCACGCTGCTCGCCGTCGATGCGGTCGTGAACGCCGCGAACAGTTCGCTGATGGGCGGGGGAGGAGTGGATGGAGCCATTCATCGCGCCGGCGGCCCCGAGATCCTGCAGGCTTGCCGGGAAATCGTCGACCGGCAGGGTCGTTTACCGACGGGGGAAGCGGTGGCCACCACTGCCGGCAAGTTGCCGGCAAAATTTGTGATCCACACAGTGGGGCCCGTCTGGCGCTCTGCCGAAGCGGAAGCGCTGGACGAACTCTTGTGCAACTGCTATCGCAACAGCCTGACGCTGGCTTCGCAACTCGGCCTTTCCACTGTCGCCTTTCCGAATATCAGCACGGGCGTGTACGGCTATCCGAAACCCCGGGCGGCCAGCCTGGCCATATCGGCAACGCGTACTTATCTGACCGGCGATCCTTCCATCGGGGAGGTGACCTTTGTTTGTTTCGACGACGAGAATTTCCATTTGTACGAATCTCTGCTCAATCACCCATAGCCCTATGAAGATCGCCGTATTCCCAGGTTCCTTCGACCCGATCACGATCGGTCATGTTGACATTGTCAGCCGCGCCTCCCCCTTATTCGACCGCATCGTAGTGGCCATCGGCGTGAATTCGCAAAAGCAGTACCTCTTTCCACTGGAGCAGCGACTGGAATGGTTACGCCAGGTCTTCGCCGGCAACCCGAAGGTGGAGGTCAATTACTTTGAACACCTGACCGCCCATTTCTGCAGGCGCATCGGCGCCGAATACTTGATCCGCGGCCTGCGGAATGCTTCCGATTTCGACTACGAGAAGACGATCTCCCAACTCAACCAGATCGTGGGAGGAGGGCTGGAGACCATCTTCCTCATCAGTCAGCCGGCCTATTCGCACATCAGTTCGACCATCGTTCGCGAGATCATCAAAGGTGGGGGAGACGCCAGCCCATTCCTGCCTGCCCAGATCGAGATCCAACCTGCCTGAGTATGCGTTTTACCACCCTGCTGTTCGATGCAGACAACACGCTTTTCGACTTCGACCGCTCCTCCGAACAAGCCTTCCACCTCACCATGAGCTGGCTGGGGATCGCCTCCAGCGATGCGCACTTCGCCCGTTACCTGCAGATCAACCGCGAATGCTGGGCGCTGGCCGAACGAGGCGAACTGCCTTTGGCAAAGATCAAGTATCTGAGATTCAGCCGTTTTCTGATGGAGATCGGGCATCAGGGCGATCCGGTAGCCACCAACGACCACTACCTCGATGCCCTGGCATCGACAGTAATTCTGATCGAGGGCGCTTCCGAACTGCTGGCTGAACTACAGGCCGACGGCAGGCAACTTGCCCTCATCACCAACGGTCTGAAAGAAGTGCAACGCCGCCGCCTGGCCGGCTCCGGACTGGCCAGCTTTTTTCAGGCCGTGATCGTTTCGGATGAGATCGGATTGGTAAAACCCGATCCCGCCTTTTTTCGTTTTACCTTAGAGCAATTGTCGCCGCGACCGGCCGAAGAAGTGCTCGTCATCGGCGACAATCCCCATTCGGATATCCAGGGAGGGCACAATGCGGGGCTTGCTACCTGCTGGTACAACCCGGCCCGGCTAGAAAATCCCCTGCCCGATCCACCCACTTATGAGGTACGCAGCCTGCGGGAAATAGTGGAAGTAGTGGGATAAATTTTTCTATCTTTGCGCTCCTGCCGGCCATCCTCGCAATTGGTCGATTCTCGCTAACCGTTCATAAAACCAACCGCAACGATTATGGCAAATGCATTCTTTAATGTGCCCGCCGCCAAGAACGAGCCTGTGCTCGAATACCGGCCGGGATCACCCGAACGCGCTTCCCTCGAACGAGCTATCGCCGACCTGAAAGGCAAACAAATCGACATCCCCATGTTCATCGGCGGAGCGAAGGTCCATACGGATCAGAAGATCGCCATCCACCCGCCCCATGAATTGAAACACACCCTCGGGCGTTTTTCCAAAGGCGACGCCTCACACGTCCGCCAGGCCATCGATTCCGCTCTGCAGGCCAAGCCGGCCTGGGAGAAGATGCCCTGGGAGGAGCGAGCTTCGATCTTTCTCAAGGCCGCCGATCTGCTCGCCGGTCCGTACCGGGCCAAAATGAACGCCGCGACCATGCTCGGGCAGTCGAAATCCGTTTTTCAATCGGAGATCGACGCCGTGGCCGAGTTGTGCGATTTCTATCGCTACAATGTGCAGTATATGACGGAGATCTACCGGCAACAGCCCGAGAGCGTGCGCGGCATTTGGAACCGCATGGAATACCGTCCGCTGGAAGGCTTCGTCTTTGCCCTCACCCCCTTCAATTTCACCTCGATCGCGGGCAACCTGCCGGCCTCGCCGGTGCTCATGGGCAATGTCTGTGTCTGGAAGCCGGCTACTACGCAGATCTACTCGGCAGCCGTGATCATGGAAGTGCTCGAAGCTGCCGGCTTGCCTGCCGGCGTGATCAACCTGGTCTATGTCGACGGGCCGGCAGCGGGCGACGTCATCTTCGAACACCCGGACTTTGCCGGGATCCATTTTACCGGCAGCACCGGCGTTTTTCAAAGCCTGTGGCGCACGATCGGCGGCAACATCGCCAAGTATAAGTCCTATCCGCGCATCGTCGGCGAGACGGGCGGCAAAGATTTTATCATGGTCCACGCCTCCGCCAATCCGCAAGAGGTCGTTACCGCGATGACCCGGGGCGCTTTCGAATTCCAGGGGCAGAAATGTTCGGCCGCCTCCCGCGCGTATGTCCCGAAAAGTCTCTGGCCGACCATCAAGGATGGCCTGCAGGCCGATCTGGCTTCGGTCAAGATGGGGTCTCCGGAAGATTTCTCGAATTTCTTCAACGCCGTGATCGACGAGCGTGCCTTTGATAAGATCTCCGGCTATATCGCCCAGGCCAAGAAAGATCCCGGAGTGGAGATCATCGCCGGCGGTAACTACGATAAGTCGGAAGGCTATTTCATCGAGCCGACCGTGCTGCTGGTCAAGGACCCGGGCTACATAACGATGTGCGAAGAGATCTTCGGCCCGGTACTGAGCATCTACGTCTACGAAGACGATCGGTATTCCGAGACGCTCGAATTGGTCGACCGCACCTCGCCCTATGCCTTGACCGGCGCGATCTTTTCGCTGGACCGGGCAGCGGTCATGCTCGCCATGGACAAATTGCGCCAATCGGCCGGTAATTTCTACATCAACGATAAGCCGACCGGCGCCGTGGTCGGGCAACAGCCGTTCGGCGGAGCCCGCGGCTCGGGAACGAACGACAAGGCGGGTTCCGTCCTGAACCTGTTCCGCTGGACGTCGGCCCGTGCCATCAAGGAGAACTTCGTGCCGCCGACCGATTACCGCTATCCTTTTATGGGGTGAGTTTCTGGGCACTAGATGCTGGATGCAGGATAACTAGCATCCAGCATCTAGTGCCCAAACCTAACCACCAGTCCGACCCCCACTGTGCCGAGCTGATCCGGAGTAGTTTCGAAAGAAGGCTGCAAATGCCAGCTCAGGTCGTCGCTGACGTCGAAGCTTGCAAGATGGGAGTCGACAAAGGCTTCGACGCCGTTCAGGAGGTAGACCACGACGAAGCCGATATAAGAGAGTTGCCGGTTCTTGTCGGCGCTGTCGCGCAGCGACTTGAGGGTTCGCGTCTCGTCGATTCGGGAACCGGAAAAATCATGGGGCAGACCGTTGAGCTTGCGACGGTAGGCCCTTTTTAGCGTCAGGTACTCATTGGTGTTGCGGTTGACGAGGTATCCCATTCCTCCTAGTGCGCCGTAGACAAAGGGCACTTTCCACCATTTTCCATTGTAGACCTGCCCGGCGCCGGGAATTGCGAGGGAGAAAAAGAGCGCCTTTTTCGGGTTGGGATAATCTTTGCGAAAGAAGTAAAAGAGCCCTTTCTTTCCGGCTTCTGCGGTGGCGGAGGTATCGGTTGCAGCCGGGAAACTTTCCAGAACCGAGTCGACCGTCGAATGTGGGGGAGGAGGGGGGATAAACCGGGCCGTATCGGGTTCTTGTCCCGCCAGCAGGGACGTCAGGCCCAGCAAAAAGCCGGTCAGGAGGAAGCGGGAGCGCATGTCTAGCCTTCGATCAGATCGAGGAGGCGGTTGAGGTCGTCGTTGGAGCCGAAGCGAATGACGATCTGTCCCTTGCCCCGACCTTGGGATTTGAGTTGTACTTTGGCCCCCAGAAAGCTGCTGAGCTTTTCCTGCACCTCCTGATAGCCGTCCGGCAACCGCTTGACCGCTTTTTTGGTCGTCGTTTTAGGCTCCTGATAGCTGCGTGCGAGTTGCTCGGCATCCCGGACAGACAAGCCTTTCGTGACGATCTCCTGAAAGATGCTCAATTGCACGGCCAGGTCGTCGATACCCCGCAGGGCCTTCGCGTGTCCCATGGAAATGCGCTTATCCTTCAGCGCTTGCTGGATCTGCGGCGGCAGTTTGAGGAGGCCCAGAAAATTGGTCACGGTCGAGCGCTTCTTGCCGACGCGATCGCCCAGGCTCTCGTGGGTCAGGTCGCACTCGTCGATCAATCGCTGATAGGTGATCGCCACCTCGATCGGGTTGAGATCTTCGCGCTGGATGTTTTCCACCAGCGCCATTTCCAGCATTTCCTGGTCGTTGGCCAGGCGCACATAGGCCGGCACGGCTTCCAGTCCGGCGATCTTGGCAGCTCGCAAACGGCGTTCGCCGGAGATCAATTGATAGGCATCGGCGGTCAGGCGCCGGATCGTGAGAGGTTGGATGACGCCATGGACCTTCAGCGACTCGGCCAGTTCGTTCAGCGCTTCTTCGTCGAACTCGATCCGCGGCTGAAAGGGGTTGACCTCGATCTGCTCGACGGGGATCATCGCCACGGTATGCGACAACTCGCGCACGGCCTCTTCCTGCTGTTCGGGAGAACTGGAATCGATATTGGACAGGAGGGCACGAATGCCCATCCCGAGTTCTTGCTTTTTAACTTTCTTCGCCATGTAGGATTGCGTTACGGTGTATCCGGAGATCGCTGGAATTATTCGACAGTGGCGACCGGCTGGGAATGAAAGATGTTGTCGCCATTCTTCTGGAGAAACTCGCGGGCGAGGTTCAGGAAGTTGATGCTACCCTTGCTGCTGGCATCGTACAGGATGACCGGTTGATGCAGGTTGGGCGCCTCGCCGATCCGGGCGTTGCGGTGGATGACCGTGCGATATACCTTCGACTGGTAGAATTCCTGAACTTCCTGAACCACGATATTGGCCAGGCGCAAACGGCGATCGTACATCGACAGCAGGATGCCCTCGATCTGCAGTTTGGGGTTGAGCTGCTGTTTGACCAGGTTGATGGTATTCTGCAGTTTGCCCAATCCTTCCAGGGAGAACACCTCGCACTGAACCGGGATCAGCACCGTGTCGGCCGCCGTCAGCGCGTTGACGGTCACGATGCCGAGCGACGGAAGGCAGTCGATAAACACGTAGTCATAGTCGTCTTTCACCTTGTCGACCAGGTCTTTCAGGACGAACTCCCGCCGCATCCGGTTGACCAATTCGAGTTCGGCCCCCACCAGGTCGATATGCGAAGGCAGGAGATGCAGATTAGGCGTTTCGGTTTCGAAGATCGCTTCCCGCGGATCTTCGCCACCGACCATGCAATCGTAGAGATTGATGTCGTCGGCATCGGGGAAGATCCCCACGCCGGAAGTCGAGTTAGCCTGCGGATCGGCGTCGACCAGCAGGACTTTCTTCTCCAGAACTGCCAGGCTGGCAGCCAGATTGATGGCCGTGGTGGTTTTTCCGACCCCGCCCTTTTGATTGGCAATGGCTATTACTTTACCCATGATGATTGTCGATTTGTCGGTCAAATGTCCATATTATCGCCTACGGCGAGTCGGTGAGGCGATCTACTTTCGATGATTGCAAATGATTGGATATCAATAAATTGACCTCACGTATTCGCTCTGCAAAATTTAAAGATAGCAGCTTTTTGGCGGATAAACCGGAGGCCGGAAGTTTTTTTATCCACCTTTTATTAACCTAACTTTTCCACAATTGTTATTTGACTGAACTTCAATCTTTAAGCGCGAAGCATGATCACTATCGTATCTTCGACCAACCGCAAACAAAGCGAGGCGCTCCAATTTGCCCGGCATTATGAGCAGCGCCTCCGGGAAAAGACCGATCAGGAGGTCAAACTTCTGGCCCTGGAGAACATTCCGCACGACTGGTTTCATCCCGATATGTACGCGAAGGGCGGGCAGTCGGAGAGCCTGTCGGCCTTACAGGACGAATACCTGCTGCCTGCAGAGAAGTTCGTGTTTATCATTCCGGAGTACAACGGGGGTGTCCCCGGCGCACTCAAGCTCTTCATCGACGGTTGTTCGGTGCGGGCCTACAAGCCCACCTTCAAAGGCAAGAAGGCGGCCCTGGTCGGGATCGCTACCGGACGGGCCGGCAATTTGCGGGGCATGGACCACATGACAGACATTCTTCACCACGTCGGTACGGTGGTGTTGCCCAACAAACTTCCGATCTCTTCGATCGAACGGATCACCGACGGAGATGGCCAGATCCTCGATGTGCCCACCCTGCGGGTCATCGATGCCCAGATCGAAGAATTCCTGAACTTCTAACTGCGATTTGTTCTTATTCTACCCATTCGGCGATGAAGACATTGGTATCGCGCGTACCTCCGTTGTTGCGGTTGGACGAAAAGACCAATTGCTTCCCGTCGGGGCTGAACATCGGAAAAGCGTCGAATCCCTCGTCGTAAGTGATCTGCTCCAGGCCGGTACCGTCGAGGTTGATCGAGAAGATGTTGAACACCCGGCGGCTCTCGGTGTGGTGGTTGGAGGAAAAGAGGATCTTCTTTCCGGAAGGATGGAAATAGGGCGCCCAGTTGGCTCCACCCAGATCGGTGATCTGCTGCAGGTCTGATCCGTCTACATTGCAGGTATACACTTCCATGGCCGTAGGCTGCACCAGTCCGCGGGCCAGCAGATCCTTGTATTCCTGCTGCTCCTCGGGCGTCTGCGGCCGCGAGGCGCGGAACACGAGTTTCTTGCTGTCGGGTGAGAAAAAGGCCCCTCCGTCGTAGCCCAGGCCGTTGGTCACCTGCGTCTGCTCGCTGCCGTCGGGATTCATCGTCCACAGCTCCAGATCGCCGGAACGAGTCGAGGTGAAGACGATCTTCTGGCCGTCGGGCGACAGCGTCGCTTCGGCATCGTAACCCGGCGTGTTCGTCAGCTGCCGAACCGGATTTCCGTTCAGGTCGGCGACAAAGATGTCGAAATCGGGAAAGATCCCCCACACGTATTTACCGTCGATCGTACGCGGCGCTTGCGGGCAGGTGTCGCTGCCCAGGTGCGTGGAGGCGTAGAGGATAGTGGAATCGCCGGGCATGAAGTAGGAACAGGTCGTGCGACCCCGGCCCGTGCTGAGCATGGGCGGCTTTTCCCCTGTATAACCGGTGGTCGGCATGTAGAAGATCTGATCGCAGGCGGCGCCCCAGGCTCCGTTGGTAGCCTGGAAAACGAGCTTGCTGCCGTCGAAACTGAAGTAGGCCTCGGCATTGTCGCCGCCGAATGTCAGTTGCCGTACGTTGGACAGATGTGCTTCGGATTCGTATTTCAGGGTATCGGCTACCGTCGGAGTCTCGTCGTTTGTTTGTTCTCCGGTCGGTTGGCAGGAGGGGAGGGCGAAAACGCCCAGTAGGGGGATCAGGATCCAGGTTCTCATTTTTTTTGGCTGTAAAACTACGGTTCTGCGCCGATCGTTTTGCCAGGAAGCGGTAAAAAATCAGCGTTGCACAAAATTCCGCGAAGCTTCGAGGCGGCCGTCGACGATCAGGCATAGCCAATACGCTCCGGCGGGCAGACCGAACTGCCGTTCGAGCAAGTGGTGACCGGCCGGCAGATCGAGGGCTGGTTCGGCGATCACCAACCCACCGGCAGCGTTCAGCACGACGAGCTCCACGGAGGTCTGCCGCGACAGCGAAAATCCGATGGAACAGCGGTCGGCGACCGGATTGGGGTTCAAGGCCAGATCGGAAGAGGTCGGGACCGGTCGAAGATCGGTGGTAGCGGTAAAGAAACAACCTTCGGGAAAGGCATCGACCCCGGCCTGATCGGAAATGGCGAAGTTGAGGTTCGACTGGGTAACCGGAAAGATGTCGGGATTGATAATGTTCCGGTCGGGGGCGATCAGGATGACGGTCGGGAACGCTACGATCCCATAATCGAACAGCACCTGGTTGCCTCCGCCCTCCTGGCCGCTGACGGCCGGAGTCTTGGTGCCATAGGTTTCCTTGTATTGCTCGACCTCCATATCGGAATTCCCGTAGTCGATCGACAAGAAGAAGATCTCCCCCTGGTTGCAGC
>JAGQXA010000125.1 GCA_020436865.1 Saprospiraceae bacterium
AACTTTCGCTTTGCAGCCGCCGTGGCTAGCTTCGGCATGCTCCTGCGTAATTCGTCATTCAAAGGCGATTCTTCATTTGATGAGGTTCTAACCCTCGCCAGAGGCGCCAAGGGTAGTGACCCGCACGGTTACCGGCGCGAATTCATCGAACTGGTCGAATTGGCCCAAAGCCTGGCCTCCTCAACCACGGCCAAAACGAATTGAACGAATGAAGCCTCGGGGATTTCATCCCCGAGGCTCACGTGGTTTAGGCCTTTATTCAGTGTCAATTATTGATGGGTAATGCCATAAAGGCAGGGTGAATTCATAGTCGTGCAAATAAACCTGAGCCTGGCCTCGTCGAAAGGCCGACAATCAATCGGATCGGTTACAGGGAAAGATCGGGAAGGTGATTAAAGTTATAAAGATACGAGGAAAACTCGTCAAATGCCAGTATAAAGGTATTTCACCGGCAACAAAAAAGCCGCTGCCCAAATTCGGGCAGCGGCTTTTCGATCTGCTTCGGCCGGATCAATCCAGTAGGATCATCTTGCGGGTGGCCGTATGCGTTGCCGTTTCGAGAGTGTAGTACCACACTCCGCTTTGTTGCGGCAGGTCGGTCAACTGTACTTCATGGTACCCGGCCTCGAACTCGGCCCGGTACTCCCGGATCACTCTCCCGGACAGGTCGCGCAGCGACAGCGTCGCCGGACCGGCGGCCGGCAGGTGGAAACCGATCGTAGTACTGCCCCGGAAGGGGTTCGGTACGTTTTGGTATAGCTGGAAGGTATCCTTGTCCAATTCGATCGGCTCGAAAGCGAGCGCTACCGCCATCAATTCGGCATGCCGGTCATACGCTTCTGCCGGCGTAATGCGCGAGCTTACCTGCAGCCAATCGCTGAGTCGCCCGTCTTGCAGCGCCCGAACGACAAGTGTAAATAGCACTTCTCCGGGTTCGAACTGCCGTTCAACAGGAGTGCTCCAACTGGCCGTCAAGGCTCCTTCCTGCAAGAAAGCAAGTCCGAAATCTTTTTGCTCGGCAACTCCTGCTTCCAGAGTCAGCACCTCTAGCGCTTCTTTGGAAAATTCAAGCGTAAACTGGAAGCCAAGGATCTGTGCATCTCCTAAAGTAAAGGGAATTTCCTTCATCTCTCCGGCAACCATGGGCAGGTCTTCGAGCAGCAACCTCAGCGTGCCGGAAAGTTCCCGGTCGTCGGGCGAGGTAAACTGGGTTGTTACCGCTGTCAGGTTGACGTCGCCGACCTTGATGCCGATGAAATCGGCATACAGCTGGTCTTGATCCAGATTGTTGAAGTTGATCACCTCCGGAAAAGGCTCCGACCAGGGGTTCATCGGATCGGGGAACACATAGTCCATGTCGACAAACCGCCAGGACGTGTTGTTCGGGAAGCCTTGCGCCAGGCCCAGAATGACCTTCTGAATGGCAACCAGGTCGAGCGTCGTAACCAATTGCGAATTGTTGGCATCGGCAGCAATGATCTTATACGGCGAATTGAGCAGCAGGATCCCCAGGATGTGTTTCTGAATGAACACCATGTCGAGGGTCGTTACGCCATTGTCGGCGTCGATGTCGTATTGTGGCGTTACGGAGTAATCGTTGCCGGGGAGCAGCGTCAGATTGTACATCCCCATTTCATTCGTCATCTCCGTAAACAACCCGCCATTCACGTCGACCATGACGCCTTCCACGGGCATGTCGTCTTCGCGCATGATCAACCCGCCGACCATGACCGAATCCACGCAGGCATTCATGTTGTCCTGGATCAGCACAAAGGTCTCGCAGTAGTCTTGGTTGCCCGTCGCATCCGTTACCCACAATTGCACCGGATTTTGCCCGAGGGAGTCGCAGGTATAGATCCGCAAGGTATCGGCCAGGTCGGGCGAGAAAGAGAACTGCAGGTCGCCCGGACAATTATCAAAACTGCCGGCATCGAAGAAGGAGGCCGTAACCGGCACCATGCCTGTTTGCATGATCTCGACCACCAGGCCGTTCTCACAATAAGGCGTCGGTTGTTTACAGTCGCTGACTACGATCTCGATCGAAGCAAAACTGAGGTTACCGCAATTGTCGCTGACTTCGTAGTCGGCCGTGTACACACCAGGGGGCACATCCTGGTAAGGGCCATACCCGCTGCCTCCCGGCAGGTCGGTGGTGATCGAAATGGTAATATCGTCGCTGCAGTCGGTTACATCCGGCTGCGGAAGGTTGACGTCAGTATCGCAATCGGTCTCTTCAATGCAAACCGACTGATCACCGACCACAAAGACCGGAGCTTCCTCGTCGATGAACTTGATCACCTGATCGTACTCGATATAGCCGTCGGGGCCGGGACCGTCATTGACCCCGTCCTTAAAGGTGCGGTTATCGAAATCGCCGTCGCCGTCGAAATCCTGCAGTACCTGTGCTTCGGAGTAGTCGACATAAGCGTCGTAGCCGAACTCGTCGTAGAGGCACCAGTTGACCAAGGTCCAGGTGCGAATGATCTTGTAGCAGGCGTCAGCCACCACATAGAAGAACTGGTCGTCGTACGATACCCCGATCAGCTCACAGTCGTCGAAGAAGATCTCTGGTTCGCCATATTCGGTCGACACTTGTCCGTCGCTGCATTCTGCCGTGAAATCGGCAGGAAATTCGACGACCCAATTCGACACATGCTCGACCTGGATCACCTGCGTGCAGGAAGCCGGGCCGTTACCGCTTGGATCGGTTACCGTCCAATTGCGAGTGATCGTTCCGACCGTACAGATGTTCAGGTTGACCGCCACACTTGCAGCTTCCAGGTATTCGCAGTTATCGTAGTAGGTTGGGGCTCCGAAGGGGTCCAGTACGCTGTAGTCGCCGAGGGCCAGACCGGCCGCGAGCTCATCCTGGTACTCCTCGCAAGTAATGCTCACATCTGCAGGACAGGTGGTGACGATCGGGGGGAGTTGATCGGTTACATACACCTGCACCATGCAGTCGTTGACATTTCCGAAACAGTCGACGACCCGGAAGTTGACGATCTTCGGACCCTGATCGACATCGGCGCAACAGAAGATCACCGACGGACCGAACGTGAGGTTGCCGGCCACGTCGCACGGATCGTCCATGCGTCTGACCAGAAACTCATCCAGACAACAATTGTCGAAACTGCCATCGTCGAACACCGAGGCGCTGATGACCGCTTCTCCATTGGAGGAAAGCGATACTTCGGTGATCTCGTCGCAAACCGCCACCGGGCTCAGATCGTCGATCACTTCCACCGGCACGAACAGGTCGGTGGTGTTTCCGCACTCATCCTCGGCCTGGTAGAGGATCAGATGAACGCCTATCGGCAATCCGGGCGCCGGAATGAATCCTCCCTGCGTTCCATCGACGCCGTTGACATACTCCGCTTCCCCGACGGGGGTGAAGATCTTTACGGTCCAGTTGTGGCAGTTATCCGATACGGTCGGCGGCAATAGGAAGTCCTGCGACGTGCAAGGCTGCGGATGCACGCCGTAGATATCGGCGCTCACATCGAAAGGATCGCGGTTGATCGAAGGTGGGGTAATGTCGGTCACTTTGATCAGTTGCACATTGTCTTCTCCGGCGTCGTTGCTGACAACCACCTGGCCGCTACACCAATCGAGCACCGTCCAGGTCCGCACGATGGTAAACGTAGTGCCACATTCGTCGACGATCTGATCGCTGTGCGAATAGGCATAGCCACAGTATTGGCCGTCAAGGCCGAGAGGTTTCCCCGAGCCGGTGTTACCCAACACGGCCGGATCCGATATTGCAGTAGCCTGGATCGGGTTAACGCCCACCTGCAAGACCGCAACCGTCGGATGTAATGGGGTCGCAGCGGTCAGGTTGGGAAATAGGTCGTACTGGTCGCATTCCCAGATGACATCATTTGGAAAATCGACGTCGTCCGGACGCACGATCTCGATCACCTGAATGCAGGGAACGGATTCATTTCCATAGTCGTCGATTGCGATCCAAACGCGATGCACCTGGGCGACGCCGTCGTCGCAGCTATTATTGTCGACGAATATCTGATCGATCAATTGATAAGTGACCGGGGTGCAGTTGTCGGCTGCGGACGGGGGCGGAACAGCCGTGAAGTCCTCTGTACATCCGACCTGTACCGGATCAGTGGGGCAATCGAAGGTCGGCACGAGATTATCATAGATCACCAAAGTACCCCAACAGGAATTTCCGGAGGGCAGATGTTCAATGGTCACCGTCAGCGTTTGGCCGATGTAACTACCCGGAACCGGATTAGGCACCGTATTCACTCCTTTCTTGATCGTGACGGAGTAGTCGTCGTAGCAGAAGTACTGGCCTTCCAGGATCATATCGGGCGTGATCAGCGCTTCACAGTTCTGGTCGATCCCGACCGTAATGCTATTGTTGCAGGCCATTACCGAGGGGGTAGCCACTACGGCAACCGATTCGGTCACCGAAGCCACACAACCGGGGTCGGATGGATCGCCGGGAGCAGCGGTTCCGGCGTCGACCGTGTAGACCACCGTATGGACGCCAATGCCCAGGGCGCCGGCATCGAACTCCATGGCCGGCTGACCATTGATCGTAAAGGATTCGGAAACCAGGCTTACGCCACCGACCTCGCCTTGTAGAGGCACTACCGGCGAAAACAGACAGAACGGTTGGTCGAGCCCGACAATTTCCGGATCCGGATAATAGCAGGTGTTGGAAATGGTCAATACGGCATCCGGATAGAAAAGGCTAACGGCCTGAAGCGTATACCCTTGCCCGTCGAGATGCACGCCCGGCAGGGTGTAGATCGACTGTCCACCGCCGACCGGAACTTCGACAAAGGGCGTACCCGGCGGATAGGGGAGCAGCGTATTCGGATCCAGCAGATCGGTCGACGACACCAGCCATATCTGCCCGACACCGGTCGGACCGATCACGATCTCTTCGTCAAATTCGCCGTTGGAGCGGCAGGTGCAGGGATCTGCAATATTCGGGCCGCCAGCGTAGGCAATAAGGGGCAGCGGGCAGGCCTCCGAAGCGATCACGGTCAACGAGGCCACACAGGAGGCTGAATTGCCAAAATCGTCGGCCACGGTTAAGGTCACCGGCTGCACGCCGACATCCGAGCAATCCAATCCGCTCAGATCGAGCGACCAGGAGGTGATGGCGCAGTTGTCCGTACTTCCGTTGTCGACATCGGTCGGCAGGATCTCACCCTGCCCCGACTGATCGAGCGTCACGATCACGTTCTCGCAAAGAGCCGTCGGCGCAATTTCATCCGAAACAATGATCGTCTGCGTATGAGTAACTGTATTGCCGTTGCAATCGGTGGCCGTCCAGGTATTGACGACCGGCCCCGGATCCGGGAAGGTCAGCGGAAGACCGGTTTGAGTGAAAGTCACCGGCACCGAGCCCCCACAACCGTCGGTGG
The DNA here is from genome assembly GCA_020436865.1 of Saprospiraceae bacterium. Taxonomy (GTDB): domain Bacteria; phylum Bacteroidota; class Bacteroidia; order Chitinophagales; family Saprospiraceae; genus JAGQXA01. The sequence goes on from JAGQXA010000125.1 coordinate 5,397, forward strand.
CCGTCACGCCCTGATT
>JAGQXA010000708.1 GCA_020436865.1 Saprospiraceae bacterium
TCCAGCCGCCCCATCAGCATAAGGGCGGTCAGGATCCACTTGACCGAGCCGGGCAGCCAGGCGAAGGTCTGGTCGGGCCCCACGCCGCCGATGCCCGGACCGACATTGCCCAGGCTGGTGGCCACCGCGCCGATCGAGGTCTCGAAATCGAGTCCGAGCAGCGACACCGCCACCGAGCCGGCCACGAAGAGGATGAGGTAGAGCAGGAGGAAGACGAGGATGTGGGTCATGATCTTGGGGCGTACGACCTGTCCGTTGAGCTTTAGCGGCACCACGGCCCGCGGGTGCAGGATCCGCTTGAATTCGAGGATCGAGTTCTTCAGGAACACCAGATGGCGGATGATCTTGATCCCCCCGCTGGTCGAACCCGAGCAGGCGCCGACGAATAGCAGGATGAAGAACAGGATCAGCGGACCGTTGCCCCATTCGGTATAGTAGGCCGACACATAGCCGGTGGTGGTTACGATCGATACCACCTGAAAGAGGCTGTCGCGGAAGGCCTTCTCGAGGGGGTGTCCCGTTTTCTGAAAAACAAAAAAGGTAATGACCAGCGTAAAGGCCAGCGTGAGCAGGAAGTAGGCCTTCGCTTCGTCGCTTTTCCAGACTTTCTTCCAGCGGCCGCGCAGGCTCAGGTAGATCACGGTGTAGTTCGTGCCGGCAAAGAACATGAAAAGGGCTAAGGTGTACTGGATGGCCGGTACGTCGAAGGCCACGATACTCTCGTTGCGGGTGGAAAACCCGCCGGTGGCCATGGTGGTCAGGGCGTGGTTGATCGATTCGTAAAAGTCCATGCCGGCCACCCACAGGATCACCGTCAGCGCTACGGTCAGGCCGACGTAGATCAGCCAGAGCCGCTTGGCCGTTTCGCGGATGCGCGGATGGATCTTGTCGGCGCTCGGGCCGGGGGCTTCTGCCACGAATAGTTCCACCCCCCCGATACCGAGTAGCGGGAACAGGGCCACCGTCAGCACGATAATGCCCATGCCGCCGATCCACTGCGTCATGCTGCGCCAGAAGAGAATGCCGGCGGGGATGTCTTCCAGGTCTTTGACGATGGAGGCGCCGGTAGTGGTCATGCCCGATACCGTTTCGAAAAAGGCGTCGGTCACGCTGGGAATGGCGCCGCTGATCAGGTACGGCAGCATGCCGAAGGTGACCATGGCCAGCCAGCCGAGACTTACGATGAGGTAGCCTTCGCGTTTGTTGACGCTGCTGCCGCTGCCGAAGCGCGCCAGCCAGAGCAGGAGGCCGCACAGGATGGTGATGCCTCCGGAGAAAAAGAGGGCCTCGGCGTCGTTGGAGTGGTAGTACCACGAGAACGGCAAGGCGGAGAACATCAGCACCCCGATGATGATGAGCAGTACGCCGACTACGTTGGAAATAGGGGCGAAGTTGATCATGTTTGGGTCGTTGGTTTACCGGAACAGGCGTTCGACCTTGCCGATGGCTTCGGGCATGGCAAACACGATCACCTTGTCTTCCAGTTGGAGTTGAAATTCACCGGTCGGGATGAGCGATTCCTCTCCGCGGATGACCCCTCCGATGAGGGCCGTTTCCGGAAAGTGGAGTTCCTTGAGCGGCTTGCGCGTCAGTTGATTGCTCTTGTGCACGACAAACTCGATGACCTCGGCGTCCACCCCGTTCAAGGAGGTGATGGCCTCGATCTGTCCCTTGCGCACAAAGCGGAAGATATTGTTGGCGGCGATCAGTTTCTTGTTGATGAGGGTATCGACGCCGATGTTCTGCGAAATGTGTACGTATTCTTTGTTCTCGACCTGAGCGATGGTCTTGTACACGCCGTGGTTTTTAGCGGTCAGACTGGCGATGATGTTGGCTTCCGAGTTGCGCGTCAGGGCGATGAAGGCGTCCATCCGGTTCAGGCCTTCTTCTTCGAGCAGGTCGATGTTGCTGGGGTCGCCGTGGATGATCAGCGTATTCTGCAAATGCTCGGCCAGGCGTTTGCAGCGCTCCTTGTCCATTTCGACGAGCGTGACGTTGTAGTCGTCTTCGAGCAGGCGGGCGGTGTCGTAGGCCAGTCCGGTGCCGCCGATGACCATGATGTTCCTGATCTTCACCTTCTTTTTGCCGACGTACTGTTCGAGGTGGTCGGTTTCGTGATGCTTGGTGATGAAGTAAACGTGATCGTTGCGCCGCAGGATGGTCCGCCCGCGCGGAATGATCGTCTGATGCCCCCGCAGCACGGCGATGGGCCGGGCATTGATGTCGATCTCCGAGGAGCCGATCTCGTAGAGGCTCTTGTTGACCAGCGGCGAGAACTCGTCGAGCGTAATGCCGACCAGCGAGATCTTCCCGCCCTCGAACTCAAAGATGTCGGTGAAAGAACACTGGTTGACCAGCCGCTGGATCTCCCGGGCGGCCAGCTGCCGCGGCGAGATCAGCGAATCGATCCCCAGTTCGCGAAACATTTCCTTTTGCTCGGGCCGGAGATATTCGTCGTTCTGCACCCGCGCGATCGCCTGGCGGGCGCCCATTTTCTTGGCGAGAATGGCGGTCACCAGGTTGTTCTTCTCGGAAGTGGTAACAGCCAGTACGAGCTTGGCGCGGCTCACGTCGGCCTGCTCCAGCACGTCGACCGACGAGGAATCCCCCAGAAGGGTCATCACGTCGAGGTGGGTTTCGGCATAGTCGAGAACGTCTTGATTGGTATCGATCAATACGATGTCCTGATTCTCGAAAGCGAGCAGTTCGGCCAGGTGAAAGCCTACGTCGCCGGCGCCGGCAATAATGATCTTCATGATATGGTCCTTGCGGCGGTCAGATCGGCTGTTTCCGACCGTCCGTACCTCAAAAATTCAGCCGTTTTCTCTTGAAAGTAGTGGTTCCGGCCACAAATATCGCAATCAATGGGTAATTTGCGGGGGATGATCCTGAAAACAATTTGCTGCAGTGCAAGTTGATAATCTCCAAAGTCCATGTTACCCATGAAAATATTGATGGTTTGCCTCGGAAATATCTGCCGTTCTCCTTTGGCCGAAGGCATTCTCAAGGAAAAGATCAAAGAAAACGGCCTTCCCTGGGAGGTCGATTCGGCCGGCACCGGTTCGTGGCATGTCGGCGAACCTCCCGATCCGCGCTCGGTGGCCGTGGCCCGCGCGCATGGGATCGATATCCTCGACCAGCGGGCGCGGCAGTTCCGCCCGGCCGATTTCCGGCAGTTCGACCTCATCTTCGCCATGGATGCTTCCAATTACCAGAACATTCTCCGAATGGCCCCGTCCGGAACCGACACCTCCAAAGTCGAACTCATTATGAACGTGGTCGATCCCGGTCGCAACCGGGCGGTACCCGATCCGTACTGGGACGACAACGGCTTTGAAGGGGTGTTCCGCATGCTCGACGAAGCTTGCGAGCGGATCATCCAACGGCATGCGCGAGGGTAGGGGGCGCCCACACCGTATCACATCAGAAAAGCCCGGTCGATGATGTTCTGTTGCTGCTCGTCGTGCACCTTCTTGAATCCCGTGGCCGGCGAAGCGCTGGTCTTGCGGGCGATCAGTTCGAGTTCGACCTGTCCCCAGAGGAACGACAGCAGGTACTGCCAGGCGCCCATGTTGGCGGGCTCTTCCTGTACCCAGAA
>JAGQXA010000126.1 GCA_020436865.1 Saprospiraceae bacterium
ACGTCGGCCCCGGCCAGGAGGTATTTCATGACCTCGCGGGAACCCTGTACGCCCGTGGTGGCCGCCAGCGATGCGTTTACGCGTCCATGCAGGGCCGCGACCCACAACAGGGGCAGACGGATCTCGACCGCCTCGCTGTAGCGCAGATTCGGTACGACCTTTAGCTGGCTGACATCGATGTCGGGCTGATAAAAGCGGTTGAACAAGACCAGTCCGTCGGCCCCGGCCCCCACCAGCTGCTTGGCCATATTGCCCATGGCGCTGAAGTACGGGTTCAGCTTCACGGCCACGGGGATGCTGATCGTAGATTTAACACGATGCACGATGTCGAGATAGCGCTGTTCCACCTCCTGTCCCGACAGATTGATGTCGGCCGGGATATAAAACACGTTCACCTCTAGCCCGTCGGCGCCGGCTTCTTCCATCTGTTTGGCGTATTGGATCCACCCTTCGTCGGTGACCCCGTTCAGGCTGGCGATGATGGGGATCTCGACCCGTTCTTTGGCCTCGCGGATCAACTCGAGGTATTGGGAAGCCCCCACCCGGTAGTCTTCCAGGTTGGGAAAGTAGTTTTGCGCCTCCGGGAAGGAGTTGGTCGTCGTTTCCACCACGGTTTCATAGAGTTCCGCTTCGCGGCGGATCTGTTCTTCGAACAGGGAGAAAAGCACGACAGCGCCGGCGCCGGCCTTTTCCATCCGGACGATGTTGTCGACGTCTTCTGAAAGCGGGCAGGCCGAGACAACGATCGGCGTGCGTAAGGGCAGCCCCAGGTAAGTAGTTTGCAGTCTCATGCTCGCATGATTTTGGAGGGTGAGCCCGGGGCCATTCAGCCCCGGGTATGACAAAAACAAAACTCCGGCTATGCTACCGGCTGGAATTCGCTGGCGCCCATGTGGGCCATATCTTCGTACGTCTTCCAGCGCAGGTCGACCAATTCCTGGGCCAGCGCCATCAGACGCTCGGCTTCGTCGGGATTGGTACGGGTAAGGATCCGATAGCGCAATTCGTTGTAGGCGTAATCTTTCAACTTGATCGTCGGTCGCGGCGAGTCGAGTACAAAGGGACTTTCGCCGGCTTTTCTCAGTTCCGGGTTATAGCGGATCAAAGGCCAGTAGCCGCTGGTCACGGCCAGCTTTTGCTGATCCAGTCCTTTTTGCATGTTGATCCCATGGGCGATGCAGTGGCTGTAAGCCAGGATCAGCGAAGGGCCTTCGTAGGCTTCCGCTTCGCGCATGGCCAACAGGGTTTGCTGCGGGTTGGCGCCCATGGCGATCTGGGCTACATACACGTTGCCGTAGGAGATGGCCTGCAGGGCCAGGTCTTTCTTGCCCACCCGCTTGCCGGCGGCGGCGAACTTGGCCGTGGCGGCAGTGGGGGTCGCTTTCGACATTTGGCCGCCCGTGTTCGAGTATACCTCCGTGTCGAGTACCAGAATGTTGATGTTGCGGCCGCTGGCCAGGGCATGGTCCACACCGGCCGAGCCAATGTCGTATGCCCAGCCGTCGCCACCCACCAGCCAGACGCTGCGGCGGACGAGGTGGTCGACCACCGAAAGTAAATGGCGGGCCTCGGGCCGTTCCGTTTTCAGCAGTTTCGCTTTCAGCTCGGCGACGCGGATGCGCTGGTCGCGGATCTGCGATTCGCTATGCTGCGGCGCGTCCAGGATGTCGTTGACGAGTTCGACGCCCAACTCGGGTTCGAGTTTCTCCAGGAGTTGCCGGGCGAGAGCGGTGTGTTTGTCGACCGTCACCCGCATACCCATGCCAAACTCGGCATTGTCTTCGAACAGCGAGTTCGACCAGGCCGGGCCCTGTCCATGTTCGTTGGTCGTCCAGGGCGTCGTGGGCAGGTTTCCGCCGTAGATCGACGAACAGCCGGTGGCGTTGGCCACGATCAGGCGATCGCCGAAGAGTTGCGAGAGCAGGCGCACGTAAGGCGTTTCGCCGCAACCGGCGCAGGCCCCGGAGAACTCGAAGAGGGGCTCGAGGAACTGCGCGCCGCGCACGGCCGCGAAATCGACCTTCGAGCGATCGTTCATCGGCAGTGTTTCGAAGAATTGTACGTTCTTTTTCTCCTGTTCCAGCACCGGCTCCTTATCGCGCATATTGAT
>JAGQXA010000709.1 GCA_020436865.1 Saprospiraceae bacterium
AGTAAGGGCAGCCACATGCCTTCGTTGGCCAGGAGGGGCGAGAGGAAGAACAACAGGACGGGCAGTAGGAATAACTTTTGGAAAGGTTTCATTGACATTTTTTTTGGTCAGGAAAAGACGGGTGTAGGAATCATTGGATGCGTAGTGGGCCTAAAAATAAAGCTTCGGGTCAAAACAAGTGGTGTCTGCCGGCACTTTTTCGGCAAGGAGGTTCATTGGGATTCTTATCTTTAGCCAAAGGCAGTAAACGGAACCGGAATGAACAAGAATAACTATCGATCCGACGTCATCATTGTAGGGGGCGGCCTGGCCGGCATCGTGACCGCCCTCGAATTGCTGGACGCGGGGAAGAGCGTACTGCTCGTAGACCGCGACCGGGAAAGCGAATTCGGCGGCCTGGCCAAATGGGCCTTTGGCGGGATGTTTTTCGTCGATACGCCGCATCAGCGGAAGAACGGCATCCGCGATAGCGTCGATCTCGCGCAAAAGGACTGGTTCAGCTATGCGGCCTTCGACGAGGCCGAATTCTGGGGAAAGAAATGGGCCGAGCAGTACGTGCATTTCTGCACCCCTCACGCCTACGACTGGCTGCGGGGGTACGGCCTGAAGTTCTTCCGGGTATTGCATTGGGTCGAACGCGGGCTGGAGGCCGACGGCAATTCCGTACCGCGCTTCCACATGGTTTGGGGCACGGGCTGGGAATTGGTCCGCATACTGAGCGGTCATCTGCTTGAACACCGCAATCGCCATCTGTTGGAATTATTATTCGAACACCGGGTAACCGAAGTGCTCGGCGGCCGGGAGGGCGTGCAGGGAGTACGGGGCACAAACGAGCAGACGGGTGAATCCTTCGAAGCGTCGGCCGAGGTGGTCGTGGCCGCCACCGGAGGGATCAACGGCAGCATCGAGAAGGTTCGGGAAAATTGGTACAAGCCCTGGGGCGAACCGCCGGAAGTCATCCTGAACGGCTCCCATGGATATGCCCTCGGCGATCTGCATGAGGCCGTGCAACAACTCGACGGAAATGTGGTCAACCTCGACAAGCAATGGAACTACGCGGCGGGTATCCCGCATTACAGTCCCCGGCACCCTGATCACGGGTTGAGCCTCGTGCCCTGCAAGTCGGCCCTCTGGCTGAACTTCGAAGGGAAACGGATGGGGCCGCGGCCGCTTGTGACCGCTTATGATACCCGCTTTCTCGTCGAACGCATCTGCCAGGAGCCGAAAAAATACTCCTGGCAACTACTCAACCGCAAGATCGCCCTGAAAGAATTTGCCATTTCCGGCTCGGAGCACAACGAAGCAATGCGCGACAAGAAGCTGATCGCCTTCCTGAAGAACGTTTTGTTCGGCAATCGGGCATTGGTCGACAAGATCCTGCAAAATTGCCCCGACATGATCGCGGCCGACACCCTGGAAGAACTGGTGAAAAAGATGAATGCGCTGACCGGCGACAAGGCCGTGCGCCTCGAGAACGTTCGCCAGGCCATGCAGCAGTACGATGCCGGGATCGAACAGGGTCCGCCCTATGCCGATGAGCAGCACCGCCGCATTCTGCACGCCCGTCAGTGGCGGGGCGACCGCGTGCGCACCTGCAACCTGCAAAAGATCGGCGATCCCAAGGCAGGGCCCTTTATTGCCATCCGCGAGTTCGTCCTGTCGCGCAAGAGCCTCGGCGGCATTCAGACCGACCTGGAAAGCCGGGTGTTGACCCACCCCGATGCCGCCGGGCAGCAGCAAGCCATTCCGGGCCTGTACGCCGTGGGCGAAGCGGCCGGCTTCGGTGGAGGCGGCATGCACGGCTATCGCTCCTTGGAAGGCACTTTCCTGGGTGGATGTGTGATCACCGCACGGACAGCCGGCCGGTCGATCGTGGGCCGGAAGTTGGAGTAGGTCCCGGCCTTAGGAAGGTTTTCTCCTTTTTATCGGCACTTTTACCCGTACGCCCCATTCGTTGACGACCCATTTGTGGTTGACCACATTTCGTTGAAGGCAGTGCCATTCGTCGATGGTCACCTGGTAATTCTTTTGCTTTTTTCCCTCTGTTCTGGGGCCTTTGAATTCCTTGCATTCCTCACTGTCTCTGCTGACGCAGACGTTGTATGTTTCCGGATTGCCATCGTATTTGACAATCCAGACCTGCCGGGTATGTCGCATAAAGAGCACATCACCAGGATTGAGTCCATCTGATTTGGTGGGGGGGCGATCTACCTCCCTTAAATTGGGGTCCATTTCCTGTTTTGTGGGGTTAACAGGAAATAAACCCAGTGGAAGAGGCGGAAGGTTCCCGGCAAGCCGTGGTTTTAGAAAACCGAAGTCGCCCTCGATGTCGAGGGCGACTTCGGATCGGCTAGGATCGCTGTCAGATCGTCGGATCCATCACCTTGCCCATGAACAGGATGCTGTTCGTTTGGTTGTCGCGGATGACGAACAGGAAGGGCTTGTTGATGTTGACGTTCGGGATCAGCGGCACGGAGGTTTCTACGATGACCACGATGGTTACGGCGGCCGCTTCGGTGCCTTCTTCGTTCACCTCGAGGAAGGCTTTGTGGATGACCTCGTCGATGTACACGCCGCCACCGTCGACCATCTTACTGAAGTCGGCCGAACCGGTGAAGGCCAGGCTCATGCCCAGGTCGGACAGCGTGCGTTTCAGCTTGGCCTCGTATTCCAGTTCGAACTTCGGCAGGTGCAGCTCGACCGTAGAGGGGGTAAAGCTCGAGATCCACTCGTCGTACGTTTGGGCGTTCAGGGCCTCGACGACTTCGCCGAGTTCGTGGCCGTCTTTCGGCAGAAAAATACTCATCGAGAAGATCGAATCGCCGTACGGCAGATCGACCGCCTGGAATAGCTCCGTTTGGAAATAGGGGAAGTCGTTCTCGGGGATGTGCATCATGTCGACTTCCTTGGAGCCGGCGGCCGTGTGGAAGTCGGCCGTATAGGTGTTGTCGGGGTCGAATTCGGTCTGCCAGGCCCCCTTGAAGTAGATCGCGTTGATGAGCAGCATGACTACATCGGCCGGCAGTTCGGTCAGGGCGTTCTGGATCAGTCCGTTGGTGTTTTCTTCGATCCAGTTATTGACCATTTCGATCACGGCGGGGTCTTTGAAGTCGACCGGCAGTACCTCGCTATTGAATTTCTCGGCATTGAGGTCCAGAAAGGTCTGCAATACCGGATAGTCCTTCTGCGGCCAGATCGAGTTGGCCAACTCGAGCTTACTTTGGGGGTCGAGTTTGGGCAATACTTCCAGCAATTGCTGGTACGAGTCGTTGACCGAGGCCAGTTCGAGGTCGTTGATCCGTAGGGTGGCCAACATGTCGGTGAGGGTTTGTCCGGCGGCGCCGTTGGCGGTCATGGTCAATGCCGTGGACACGCTGAAGGGCGAGATGAAGATGTTTTCGGCCGGCTTTTCACTGTCCAGCTGTTTGAACAGGTCGATGGCAAAGTTACCATTGGCGGCGGTCAGTTCGCAGGTGGCGGGACTGTCATCGCAGGAAAACGCTGCGCCGGAGGGTAGAAGAGGGGGATCGGTCTTTTCACACTGCCAGAAGAGCAGGCTCAAGGCCATTGGGAACAGGAAGAAAACGGTCTTTTTCATGGTTGAATACATTTGAACGGGCTTTTCCTATAAAGACAAGGACAACGGGGTAAATGGTTGGGGTGGGCCGTCAAATGTAAAGTGAATTACAAAACGGCAATTCAGCTTTGATCGGAACGAATCGGTACATTTTACTTGCTATCTTGGTATGCCCCAATCCGATCAGAGAATTGAATCTTTTGCCTAACCCTTCTGGTCATGAAACACCTGTTCCTGATGCTCGTTTTGGGGGTCGTTGCTTTCGCTCCCGCGAGTGGCCAATGCCCGCCTACCGGCTTCCCCGATGCCGGCGACAATTGCCCTTCCGCTCCCATCCTTTGCGTGACCCTGGA
>JAGQXA010000710.1 GCA_020436865.1 Saprospiraceae bacterium
CACGACCTCGACGAGCAGCGTCTGATCCGTCACCTGCTGCCCGGCCGTCATGCCACCTGCCAGAATGTACATGCCATCCTGCAACTTGGCTACGCCGCGCAGGTCCATTACCGCGATCCCTTGATCTTCATTGACCTCAAATTCCTGCCATTGGGTCTGGTACGATAGCCAGCGATCCATCGGTTCCACTCCGCCCGAGCCGTTATAGTCGATGCCGTCGTAATTGTAGGTCAGGGCCGAACCACCGAACCAAAGGGCAAAATCGCCGTGGGTCGTTGCGCCCATGCGATACCCCTGGGCTTCCGGTGCGGCAAAGCCGCTCCAGTCGATCTGGGTCGGGTCGGCCGGATCGATGATTCCCTTTCGGAAATAGGCGATCGGGGGAAAGGCCGGGCTGCAGCAATCGTCGGTAGCGCCGCCGGCATAGTAGATCGTGTCGCCGACGATCACTCCGGAAGCGCCGAAGACTTTGTAGTTGTCGTCGCCCGGCGGAAGAGGCGTTCCGGCCAGCCATGCGTCGGCAACCGGGTTGTAGATCTGCACGTTATTGACGTTGCCGTTATTGCTCCAGCCGGTGATCACATAGATCAGGCTGTCGCGCCACACGGCCTGCACATGATCGTCGATCGGGATCGGCACGGGTGCGCCGTCGAACAAATAGGCATTCATTACCGGGTCGTAGCGATGTACCTTGTTCAGCGAGATCTCGTTGCCGCTTGAAAACACGCGGTAGCCGCCGATAATATAGATCTTGTTTTTGACCGTGCTGGCGGCAGCGGCAATGCGTCCTTCCGGGCTCGGCAGCGGATCGATGGCTTCCCACTGGTCGGCCGCGACGCTGTACCGGAAGGCCTTATTGTGAATGCCCGACCAGATCTTGCTGGTGTCGATGCCGGCGAAGGAATAGACGTACGGCTGGCCATCGACATAGGCGACCGTCACCGCATTGTTGCTGACCGGCTCGGGCATCGGCGCCAACTGGATCTGAGCGTCCAGGGTCATCGTCCACAATAAGGGAAGCAGTAGTCGAAAGATCGTTTGCATGGGCGCATTTTTTAGAAAAAGGTCTTCCCCTCCCGCGCCATTCGGCGCAGCAACGGGCTACAGCGATAGCGATCTTCGCGATACTCGTCGTAGAGCCGGTCGAGCGTTTCCACACAATGGGCGATGCCCTTGTCGTCGGCCCAGGCCAGCAGGCCTTTGGGGTAATTGACCCCCTGCGTCATCGCCAATTCGATATCGTCGCGCGTGGCGATCTTCCAGAACAGGGCGTCGGCCGCTTCGTTGATCAGCATGACCAGGATGCGCCAGACGATGTCCTTTCCCAGGGCCTCGTCCTTGTTGGGGGGCGCCAGGTGTCCGTCGTCGCTATAGTCGTAGTAGCCGCGCCCTGATTTTCGCCCGAGGAATCCGGCTTCGGAAAGGCGTTTTTGCGTGAAGGAAGGTTTGTAGCGCGGATCGTAGAAAAATGCCTGAAAAACCGACTCGGTAACTTTATAGTTGACGTCGTTGCCGATGAAGTCCATCAAGGTGAACGGTCCCATGCGAAATCCGCCCAGTTCGGTCATGGCCCAATCGATCGTCGACACATCGGCCTGTCCTTCCTCGAGAATGCGCAGGGCCTCGCCGTAAAAGGGCCGGGCGATGCGGTTGACGATGAAGCCCGGCGTATCCCTGGCCAGTACGGGCGTTTTGCCCCAATCGCGCATCCACTGCAGGGCCCGGCGGCAAATATCGTCGCCGGTCTGCACGGCTGGGATCACCTCCACGAGCTTCATCAGGGGAGCCGGGTTGAAGAAATGGAGCCCCAGCACCCGTTCCGGCCGATTACAGGCCGCGGCGATGGAGGCGATGGACAACGAGGAGGTATTGGTAGCCAGCACGCAGTCGGGACTAACAATGTCGTCGAGCTGCTCGAATACGGCCCTCTTGATGCCGAGGTCTTCGACGATGGCCTCGATGACCAGTCCGGCAGGCAGGCAATCATAAATGCTGTCGACGAAGCGGATGCGGCCGAGGACCTCCCCGGCCTCCGCCTGTTGGAGGCGCCCCTTATCCACCTGCCGCTGCAGAACGCTTTGCAGCTGTTCGCGGGCACGTTGGAGCGCCTGGGGATTCTTGTCGAAGAGGTAAACGACATGTCCGGCCTGAGCGGCTACCTGGGCAATACCGGAGCCCATAGAGCCACTGCCGATCACGCCGATCTGGAGGGCGGAATTGTCCGTTTCGGCCATTTGGTCAGGAATTTGGATTTCCTGCCAAAGGTAGGGAATTTTCAGTGAGCAGGTACTGTGAGCAGGTACAGTTGGCAGGTACAGTTGGCAGATACAGTTACCTGTCAACTGTACCTGCCAACTGAAATCACTTATCCTGCTTGGCGAACACCTTCTTAAGCAGATCGGTAGTACGCGAGCTGATGTTCGTCCGGATATCGAGTTCTTTATTCTCGACCATATTAAACAAGCCGGCCAGAGCCTGTTTGGTCACATAATCGTCGAGATCGGGATCGGCCTTGTCGC
>JAGQXA010000127.1 GCA_020436865.1 Saprospiraceae bacterium
CAACGACGTGCCCATTTCCACTATCGCCCGCGGCATCGAGATCGACCTGCGCGAAATGCTCGACGAGCAAAAGGAAGAGATCCCGGCGCAGTTTCCGGCGCAGTACGATGTGCAGATGTGATGAGGGAGACTAAACCACAAAAGACACACAAAAGAAAGGAAAAAGCCTTTTGTGATCCTTTTGTGGTTCAAAAAGCCCCGAAAATTGTTCTTACTTCCTTGGATTTTCGATCGGACGGCTCCAAGCGGTCCGATTGCTATTTCATTCAATAGTTCGCCATCCATTTACTTTTGTTTTTGGATGGAATTCCCGATCCTTGTCGAGCAGGGCAATAGAGGAGTGGTGTAATCACTTTTCTATGAGCCTGACCAAATCCTATCTCAAAGAACTCACCTATCAAGTGAACGGCGCCGCTATCGAAGTACATCGAGTGTTGGGGCCTGGTCTCCTGGAAAGCGTATACCACCGCTGCATGATCCGAGAGCTTAACCTCCGGGGATTATCCTTCCAATCAGAATTAGTCATTCCCTTGGAGTACAAAGGCGTCCAGGTCGAGGCAGAACTTCGGTGTGATCTGTTTGTCGAAAACATCCTTCCCGTCGAGTTGAAAGCGCTAGAGGCGATTCTACCGATCCACGTAGCCCAATTGCTGACCTACATGAAGCTTCTCCAGGCGCCTAAAGGAATACTATACAACTTCAATGTTGTGAACCTTTACCAGAACGGTCAAAAGACCTATGTCAATGAGTGGTTCCGTGCTTTGCCGGAATAAGTACTATCGCAAAGGGTTGACGATCGCTATTTTGAACCACAAAAGACACAAAAGAAACACAAAAGGCTATTTACCTCTTCTTTTGTGGCCCTTTTGTGTCTTTTGTGGTTCAAAAAGCCCCCAAAAATGGCGCTTACTTCCCTGGGATTGCACTATCTCCCTCCCCCTTCCGCAAGGAGTCTCACGATTTTCCACTGCTCCGATCCGCGAGCAACAAATTAATACTCACTGTGGCCAGGGGCGAATCCGGGAATTTGCTGGAGTATTCCGCCACCGGAAAGAGCCCCGCTTCGGCGGCGATCCTCTCGAACACCTCCAGTTCCACGATGTACTGGTCGGAGAAGCCGTGGGTGGCGTCGTAGGCCGTGGCGGCGGTCTTGCCGAGGTTGGCGGCGGCGAGCGCGGGCGAGATGGTGTGCAGTTCGATCACCAGCAGGCCGAAACGGCGCAGGTAGGGCGCCCATTTCTGCAGGTGTTCGAGCAGGCTGTCTTCCACCTCGGCATTGGGGATGCGGCGGCCGCGGTGGGCGAAAGCGCCGGTGGAGGCGCTGACGCGGCCGGGCGTGCGCGTCGAGGGTTCCTGCCAGATGCGGTTGTGATCGAGGAAGGTGCGCACGTTGAGCAGGTCGTGTAGTTCGATCCCATAGTTCTCCTTCAGGTCGTTGGCGAGCAGGTCTGGGCGGCCGATGTCGCCCCACACGACCTTCGCCCAGATGTCGGCCTTGATGAGGTTGGCGCGGGTGACCTTCAGGGCGGTTTCGTTGAAATCGGCGCCCACCAGGAACAGTGGATATTCTTCCAGCATCGTGCCGCGCAGCGTGCGCTGCTCGATCACGTCGAAGAGGTGGATCAGAAAAGCGCCGTTGCCGCAGCCCATGTCGGCGATGCCCTTGGGCTGCAACTCGATCGGCTGGTTGAACAGGTCGATCACGACCTCGTCGATCTTGCGGAAGTAGTTGGAATGGGCGCCGCCGCTACCCCACACGTTCATCTCGCGGTCGACATGCTGCTCGGGCTCGCCCGGACCGGCGGTGCGCAGCACGGACGGATCGCCGAAGATCAACTCCGGTAATTTGCGAAAGGTCGGTATGTAGGAAACGGTCACCCCATAGGCGCTGGCGCGTTTGGCATAGAAGAATCCCTTCTCGGTAAAGCGGTAGGTGCCGTTCTTCTTCTCGAACCAGCCCAGATGCGTGAAGATGTCGAGCAAGCGCTCGAAGCTCTCGGCATCGCGGTGGAACTCCTCGGGCTTGAAATAGGCCTCCATAAAGTACTGGTGGAACATCCCTCCCATACCCAGGGCCACCACGGTCGGGCCCACGATGATCCCTTCGATGTGCTTCAGCACCTGCTCCTGTACCGCCCGCTCCCGCTCGTCGGCCGCGGGCTCCAGTCCGTAACGTTTGCGATAGTTGGCAAAGATCCTCTCCAGAAACAGGAAGGGTTCGCGCTCGAACTTGCGCTTGTGAAACCGCTCGGAAAATCGGATCAGTTCCACCACCTCGGCATAGAGGGGAACCAGCCGGAAGGCGACCGGGCTGCGGTCGGTGAGGCCGAGGTGGATGTCGTCGCCCTCGATCCGGTAGTGCAGCCATCCCTGGGAGGCCAGAATGCGGAGGGCTACGTTCAGGTAGCCCTCGTTGGCATGGAAGGTCTCGGTCAGTTCGGCCAGCGTGGTCTTTTTGCGCTCGAGCAGGTGATCGAGCACGCCCTTCCGGTGAAGCGCATGGGCGCTCGGGCAGGTGGCGATGCCGTCGAGGTGGTGGAACAGGTCGGCTCGCAATTGGTCTTTTTTAGCTTTGGTCACGGGCTTGGTTTTGGGTTAAGATAACACAATTGCCGCCTCCTTCCAACCTTCTGTCCGGCGGCGATCGCCATCGCCCGGCAGGAGGCCGGCTTTTGTGTTCATTGATCCGGAGTTTCGCAGATTGCCTTCTTATGAGAAAAATCACCCCACGCAGGCGGCAAAAGTCAGTGTTTGCCGGTATGAGGGCCGGTATATTAGGGTGGGGAAAAAGGATACAAAGGATACAAAGGTTACAAAGGTTACAAAGGTTACAGAGGTTACAGAGGATACAGAGGATACAGAGGATACAGAGGTGGAAAGGGGGCGCTTCGCGGGGCGAGGGAGCAGCTCCGCTGGAGCTTCCAAAGGACCCAAGGAC
>JAGQXA010000711.1 GCA_020436865.1 Saprospiraceae bacterium
GGCCTGGTCATGGGCGGCATCCAATCGCTGTCGCGCTCGACCTATTCCAAACTCATTCCCGAAAAAACGACCGATACGACTTCCTACTTCAGCTTTTACGACATCCTGGAAAAAACGGCGGTCGTGCTCGGCACCTTTTCCTTCGGCCTCGTCGAGCAGTTGACCGGCGGTATGCGCAACAGCATTCTGGCCCTGGCAGCCTTCTTCCTGATCAGCCTGCTCGTTCTGACCAGGGTTAAGATCAGTCACAGCCGCGTTCGACCGGGAACGGTTTGACGGACTCTAATTCGCCCCTCATTTACCGACAATACACTACCTTTGCAGGGAAGTGGATGCCCAAAAACTTCCCGCGCATGAACTCCCGACATTTTCCATCTTTCCTGGTCGTCATGGCGCTGATGGTCCTGTTCCCGTTAGCCGTGCAGAGTCAACTCCCCAGTGCCGATCCATCGTCGTGGTCGATACTCGACAAGCCCGGCGCTTTGCTAAAAGCCGACCGGCAATGGACCGACGAGGAGGGGTGGACCCACTATTTCAACGAAACCCACGAAAGGCTGCTCGTATCCATTCAACGCTTCGGACAGGAGTTAGGCGACCCGGGGTTACCGCTTTCCATCAGCACCGGCCTGCTGGCCAATTATGGAAAGGGGGCGAACGACCTTTCCGGCGCCGACTATGTCGGGCAAGCCGTCTGGCTGACCATCAACCGCTACTGGCGTATCGAGAACGCCCCGCCCCTGGAGCGCCCGGTCCGCATTCGGTTTTATTTTACCCAGCAAGACCTCGATGACCTCCGCAAAGGCCTGGCGCCGCTCGAACAATCGCTGTCCGGCCCCGAAGACATGCAGTTCTACACCCTGCAAGGAAAGTCGGTGCACCCATTCTCCACGCGCACCGAACAGGCCGGCATACAGTTTGCGGTTCATCAGGAAGCGCAGTTCGGACAGATCCGCGACCTCTATTTTGCCGAATGGAGCCTTGCCGACCTCAATTGCAGCGGCAGCGCCGGTTTTACCATGCCGATCGAACAAGAGCAACATACCGTGTCGGGCCACATCACCGATCAGTACGGCCGCCCGGTGGAAGACATCTTCATCCAGTCGCCGGTGGCCGGCGCGGTGGTCCGCACCACCGCCGACGGAGAATTCGTGCTGGCCAACCTGCCCTCCGGCGCCAAGCAGGAGCTACAACCCTATGCCGAAAGCACCCCTACCGCCGGGGTGACCGTGCTCGACCTGATCGCCTTGCGCAAATACCTCAACGGCGAGGGGCCCCTCCCCTCCCCCTTCCATCTCTTTGCGGCCGACCTGAACCACTCGAGCCGCGTGGAAGAAGGGGATCTCGACCTCATGTTCGACCTCATTTTGGGCAACACCTCGGACTTTCCCGAACAGCGGTCGTGGACCTTCATGCCGGCCGATTTCAAGTTTGCCGATCCGCAAAAGCCCTTTTACCCCAACCCTCCTTCGAAGATCGAACTCGATCACCTGATGGGAGACGTCACGCAGCAAGACTTCATCGCCGTCAAGATCGGCGACCTTTGGGAAGAGACCGGCACTAAGGAAGATTGGGACGCCGCGCTCGAGCCGACCTTTTCGCTCGACGACCTTTCGTTTTGCGGCGGAGAGGCCGTGGTATCGGTCGATCTGAAAGTCGAGGA
>JAGQXA010000712.1 GCA_020436865.1 Saprospiraceae bacterium
GGTGCAGGTGCTCTCCAAATCTGCCTTGTTCAAGGCCCTGAACCTGGAGACCGACCGCGTGCTGGTACTCATTCAACTCAATGGTGGCAACGACGGACTTTCGACCGTGCTGCCCCTCGATCAATACGGCAATCTGGCAAACGCCCGCAGCAATATTCTGATCCCCGAAAGCAGCGCGCTCGAGCTGACGGCCGAGGTGGGCCTGCATCCGGTGATGACCGGTATGAAAGAGCTCTTCGACGACGCCAGGCTCAACATCGTACAGGGAGTAGGGTATCCCAACCAGAACCGCTCGCATTTTCGCTCGACCGACATCTGGACCAGTGCTTCGCCGGCCGAAGAGTTCTGGACCACCGGCTGGCTGGGCCGCCATAGCGACGTCCTCCATCCGGGCTATCCCGACGGCTACCCGAATGAGGATTTTCCCGATCCGATCGCCATTACCATCGGGTCTTTCGTGTCGGAAACCTGTCAGGGCACAGTGTCCAACTTTAGTCTGGCCATCAACGATCCCTTTAACCTCAATCCGTTGGCCACCGGCGGCGAAGATGAGGTGCCCGACACGCCTTATGGTGAAGAATTGACCTTCCTGCGCCAAACGATCGAGCAAACCAACGCCTATTCCGAGGTGATCGAAACGGCGGCCAATGGTGGCAACAACCTTGCCGTTTATCCCGCCGACAATCGTTTGGCCAATCAACTGAAGAACATCGCACTACTGATCTCCGGCGGACTGCAAACCAAGATCTACGTAGCCAGTCTGGGCGGTTTCGACACCCACGCCGCTCAGATCGGCGATACCCCGACCGTCGGCACGCACGCCGACCTGTTGAAGCAACTGTCCGATGCCGTGGCGGCCTTCCAGGAAGACCTCCGTTTGTTGGGCCTGGAAGAGCGCGTGATCGGCATGACCTTCTCGGAGTTCGGCCGGCGGATCAAGTCGAACGTCAGTCTGGGAACCGATCACGGTTCGGCGGCGCCGCTCTTCCTATTCGGCTCCTGCGTCAACCCCGGCCTTTTGGGAGAGAATCCCGAGATCCCGGAAGAGGTGGGCACGCAGGATGGCGTGGCCATGCAGTACGATTTCCGCAACGTCTACGGATCCGTGCTGATGGACTGGTTCGAAGTGGAAGAATCTACCGTCAAGCAACTGCTCTTCGACGGCTTTCAGCACCTGCCGATCCTCGAACCTTGCACCGCCGTGAGCACCAGCGATATGCAGGACGAGCCCGGGGCGATCGAAGCGTACAACTATCCGAACCCCTTCCGGGAAACCACCACTATCCACTTCAGCTGCCGGAACGAACGCGCCCGGCTGAGCATCTACGACGCCCGCGGCAGCGAACTGGAGGTGCTGTTCGACAAAAGGCTTTCAGCCGGAGGGCATGAAGTAGTTTACGATGGCCGTC
The DNA here is from genome assembly GCA_020436865.1 of Saprospiraceae bacterium. GTDB lineage: Bacteria > Bacteroidota > Bacteroidia > Chitinophagales > Saprospiraceae > JAGQXA01. The sequence goes on from JAGQXA010000712.1 coordinate 1,410, forward strand.
ACCTGCCCGCCGGCACGTACTATTTCCGCTTGCAACTCGAAGGCTCGCGCCAGAAGACGAAATTGATGGTAAAGAGTTAGGGGTGAAAGGGTAACAAGGGTAACAAAGGTGACAAAGGTGACAAAGGTGACAAAGGTGACAAAGGTGACAAAGGTGAGAAAGGTGACAAAGGGAGTAATCGCTAGGACCTGCTCAACAGACCCTGCTCCGCAGGAGCACTGGAGGACCTCGAAGAGGTCCCCCCTCTCTAGCCTCGCGTCAGAATCAATATGATCGTAGAGGAAGGGGAGAAAAGGTGACAAAGGTGACAAAGGTGAAAAGGGAGTAATCGCTAGGACCTGCTCAACAGACCCTGCTCCGCAGGAGCACTGGAGGACCTCGAAGAGGTCCCCCCTCTCTAGCCTCGCGTCAGAATATGATCGTAGAGGAAGGGGAGAAAAGGTGACAAAGGATAACAAAGGTGGCAGAGGTAGAAAATGGGTATCCAAAGGATCGTAGGATCTTCGGCCCCTTGGACCCAATCCCCCCCCTTCGTCGGGTATTTTTCAGATTTAGAAGATCGTTTTCACACGTTGGTCGATAGAATTTTATTATTTTGCAGTGACCTGAGCCCACCAAACGCATCTAAAGGGTTATAAAGGCTGCACAAAATGAAATTAAGCGTTCCGCTGATCATACTGACGTTCGCGTTCGTATGTCTTGGAAGGGGAGAGATTTCCGCGCAAACCACCTTCGGTGTGCGCGTCTCGTCGAACTCGACCAAGTATTCCATGATCACGCATCTGGGCAAACTGTTTCGGCCCCGGGGCGTACGCGTGTTGGGCGTCGGCGCGAACGTGGACATCGAGATCAATGATCACCTTTCCTTTTTGCCGGAGATCGGCCTTTCTGCACGCGGCTTCGAAGCCAATATCCTCCGAAAGGTCGGCGACGACTGGGTGCAAATGGAGGCCTGGCAGAAGATCAAAGTGGTAGAAGTTCCTTTGCTATTTAAGGTGGGCAATCAGCGGAACGGCTGGAGCTACTATGCTCTGGCCGGTCCGAATATCGCCTATTCGCTCTCTGGCAGCGTCACGACCGAAGAGACGGTCCGCGGCGCCCTCTACACCATCAAGGAACGGGTCGACCTCAAACAACTTCCCTACGACCGCTTCGAAGCATGCCTCACCCTTGGCGGCGGCCTTTCGCTCGAACTGCCCGGCGGCAAGATCGTAGCCGATATGCGTTACAACATGGGCCTGACCACCCTCAGCACCGACCAAAACGACGAACAGGTCCCCTACGGCATCCGCAGCCGGACGATCGGCGTCAACCTGGGGTATCAGTTTTACTTGCGGTGATCTGTGGTTGGTGGATTTGGTGATTAGTTTATTGGGGGGATTGGGTCCAGGGGGCCAAAGATCCTTCGGTCCTTAGGGGCGCACCCCTTCTAGACCTTTCCAACCTCTGCAACCCTTGCCACCTTTTCAACCTCTGCAACCTTTCTTTCAAATTACCCCCAATTCCTTACCCACTTTTGTGAACGCCGCCACGGCCTTTTCCAGGTGCTCCTGTTCATGGCCGGCCGAGATCTGTACGCGGATGCGGGCTTTTCCCTTCGGTACGACCGGGTAGAAAAAGCCGATCACGTAGATGCCTTCCTCCAGCAAGCGGTTGGCAAACTGTTGCGATAGTTTGGCATCGTACAACATGATGGGTACGATGGGGTGCTCGCCCGGAATGATGTCGAAACCGGCAGCGGTCATGGCCTGGCGGAAGAAGAGGGTATTGTTTTCAAGCTTGTCGCGCAGGGCGGTCGAGCCCGACAGCAGGTCGATCACCTGGATGGAGGCGCCCACGATGGCCGGGGCCAGGGTGTTGGAGAACAGGTACGGGCGCGAGCGTTGCCGCAGCAGATCGACGATCTCCTTGCGGGCGGCGGTAAAGCCGCCGGAGGCTCCGCCAAGGGCCTTGCCGAAAGTGCCGGTGATGATGTCGATGCGGCCCAGGACTCCGCGATGTTCGGCTGTAC
>JAGQXA010000713.1 GCA_020436865.1 Saprospiraceae bacterium
GCCAGCCTTCGGGAGAAGCGACCTCCATCACATCGTGGCCTTCCCAGAGGCCGCCGGCATCGCGGAAGGTCTTGATGCCGCTTTCGGCGCTGATCCCGGCGCCGGTCAGCACGATCAGTTTTTTCATGTCGATTCCTTTTTGCGCAAAGCGTGGAAAGCCTTGCCGAAATAACGGATGAGGTCGCCCGCCAATAGCGCTTCCTGGTCGAGATCGCGGCAGGCCAGGTCGCCCGACAGTCCGTGCAGATATACGCCCAGCAAGGCGGCGTCGCAGGAGGAGTATCCCTGGGCCAGCAGTCCGGTAAGCAGACCCGTGAGCACGTCGCCGCTGCCGGCCGTGCCCATACCGGGATTGCCCGTCGAGTTGAAGTACACCTTGCCGTCGGGTAGTGCGATCGAGCTATAGGCCCCCTTGAGGATCAGCACGCAATTCAGCTCGCGGGCTTTGTCCTTCTGCAATTGCAGCCGCTCGAACTGATTGGCGCTCGGGCCGAAAAGGCGGCTGAACTCGCCCGGGTGCGGACAAAGGATGCTCTGTGCAGGCAATTTCTTCAACCAATCCGGGTTTTCGGCGAGGAGGTTCAGTGCGTCGGCATCGATCACCAGGGGAAGATCGACGCGTTCCAGCAGATCGTGCAGACCCTCGGCCGTCAGGCGGTTCGTTCCCCAGCCGGGGCCGAGGCCGATCGCCCGGTAGGGTTGGAGGTTGCCGGCTTGGGTGAAGACGTACTGATGCGGGTCGACCGACACCATCGCCTCCGGAAAACCGATCTGCAGGATCTCGTACGCGCAGCGCGGGGCGTGGATCGTCAGCAGGCCGGCGCCGCTGCGCAGGCAGGCCTTTCCAGAAAGGATCGCCGCGCCCACCTTGCCGTAGCTGCCGCACAGCAGCAGCGCGTGGCCGAAGGTGCCTTTGTGGTCGAATTTGCCGCGTTCTTTGAGCAAGGGACGCAGGTTGGCTTCTTCCAGCAGGAAGTGTTCGGTTTCGGCCTGGCGAATGAACCCTGTATGCAGGCCGATGCTGCGCACGTGCAGCCGACCGACGGCCGCTGCGTTCTCGGCCATCAAAAAGGCAAGTTTGGGCAGCTCGAAGGTCAGGGTATGATCGGCTCGGAATACCGTACCCGAGCTCGCCCGATCGGCAAAAAGTCCGGAGGGGATGTCGACCGCCACGCGGCTGGCCTGGGCCCGGTTGAGGTGCTCGATCAGTTCGGCCCAGTAGCCTTCTACCGGGCGGTTGAGGCCCGATCCGAACAGGGCGTCGATCAGAATGCTGCGAGGCGGGATGGCCGGTAAGCTTTGGCCGGCGGTCAGGGTATGGATGGGCACCGTGCGTTTTTTGACGAGGCGGCTGAGGTTGGCCTGGAAATCGGCCGAACCACGTTCGCTGATCTTGCAATGAAACACCTCCACCTGATAAAAGCGCTCGGCCAGAAGGCGCGCGATGGCCAGCCCGTCGCCGCCGTTATTGCCCGTTCCGCAGAAGACCAGCACCGGACGTTCCTCTTGCGGCGGACAGGCACGAACGAACCACTGGGCAAAACTGCGACTGGCCCGCTCCATCAGGTCGATCGAAGCGATGGGTTCGTGTTCGATGGTGTAGGCGTCGAGTTGCCGGATCTGTTCTGCGCTGAGGATCTTCATAGATTGGTCGGAAAAGGGATACTTTTGCGGTACGGGAAGGAAAGATAAGAGATAAAAGTAGAAAGATGAAAGAGGAAAGAACAAAGAGTGGCCTTGGCGCGGGGTTGGAAGGATTTTTCCAGGGCCTGCGGGTGGTAGAGCTGGCCGGCGTATTGGCCGGGCCGGCGGTCGGTATGTTCTTTGCAGAACTGGGAGCGCGCGTAATTAAGATCGAGAACAGCCGGACCGGCGGCGATATCACGCGACAGTGGAAGCTGTCTGCCGAACCCGAAGACAGTTCGGTGTCGGCCTACTATTGTAGTGTCAACTGGAATAAGGAGGTGCGTTTGCTCGACCTCGAAACGCGAGAAGCCCAGGTTGAAGTGCACGAATTGGTGGCCGGCGCCGATCTGGTGATCAGCAATTTCAAGCCCGATTCGGCCCGCCGCCTCCGGATGGATGCCGACACCTTGCGCGACCTGAACGGGCGACTGATCTATGCCCAGATCGACGCTTTTGGCCCGGACGAGCAACGCCCGGCCTTCGATGTCGTGTTGCAGGCCGAGGCTGGATATCTGTACATGTCGGGCGAGCCTGGTCGCCCGCCGGTCAAAATGCCGGTGGCGCTGATCGATCTCCTGGCTGCCCACCAATTGAAGGAAGCGGTGCTGGTGGCGCTTTTGCAACGGGAGCGAAGCGGAAAGGGCTGTACGGTGCGCACCTCCCTGTTCGAATCGGCGCTGGCCTCCCTGGCCAATCAGGCTACCAATTGGCTGATGGGCGGGCTGGTTCCGCAGCCGATCGGCACGCAACATCCCAACATTGCTCCCTACGGCGATATCGTGCATACGGCCGACGGCAAACCGCTGGTGCTGGCGGTGGGCACAGATCGGCAGTTTGCCGCCCTTTGTCATTGCCTGGGCCTTCCCGAACTCGTTGCCGACGAACGCTTTGCCGACAACGCCTCGCGGGTTTGCCACCGGGAGGCCCTTTTGGCAGAGATACAGTCTGTCGTAGCGGGGCGCTCGCGGGAAGACTGGGTACAAGCATTCCTGCTGTCCGGCGTGCCGGCCGGCTGCATTCGCGACATGCGGGAAGTGTTCGAATTGCCCGCTGCCCAGGCGATGATCCTCACCGAACCGCTGCCGGACGGGCGAGTGAGCAGGCGGGTGAGGACGGTGGCGTTTGAGGTAGGGGAGTAGGGGATTGGTTAATTGGTTAATTGGGGAATTGGTTAATTGGGGGATTGGTTAATTGGGGGATTAGTTGATTGGGTTATTGGGTCCTTCGCCCCGCCATAGCTCTAGCGTAGGCGGGCCTTGCCCCAGCGAAGCTGCCGCCTGCCAACTGCATCTGCCAACGGTTACCCCGGCGCCAACCCTTCCAGCAGCTTGTACATCGCCCCATCGCGCGAGATCAGCGCGCCGCTTTCCAGCATCCGGAACAGTTCGTGTTCACGCGGGCCTTCGTAGGCCTTTTCGCCGCGATAGAGCTGCAGACTGGCTTCCGACAACTTCATTTGGGCCAGCATGAGTTCGGGGGATTCGCTTTTCGTGAAATCGAGATTGGAGCTTCCCTCCACCCGAAGGCCGAGCATGACCAGTTTATCGGGCAGACAATGATAGGTTCGCAGGTCTTTTGGCGCCCGGTGCTCAAGGTATTCGACCTTCTGAAGGATGCGCTCGAACACCAGCTCGCTGAACTGCTCGATCA
>JAGQXA010000714.1 GCA_020436865.1 Saprospiraceae bacterium
AAATCGTCGCGGGTATGCTTTTGTATTTCCTCTTCGAGGCTTTCGCGGAAGGCCGACTGCAGCAGTTCGTCGAGTTCGTCGGTAAGCTTTTTTTCGCCCCCGTCCTTCTTGGACCGGGCGACCGAGGGCTTTTCCTTTCCGGAAAAGGGCTGCGCCTTACTGGCCTTGCGATCCAGGGCGCCCTCTTCGAGATCGGCGAAGAGGCTTTCTAATCCATCGGTGAAATTCTTCTTACTCACGGTCGATCGGGTCGGTCAGTTTTATTTTTCAGGTTGAAGGCGTTTGCACGGAGGCATCTTCGAAGCGGGTCAGGATCTCTCTGGACAGGGCCAGGTAATCTTCGGCGCCATTGCTGGCCGGCTGATAGGAAAAGATGTCTTTTTGCTTGGAAGGCGATTCGGCCAGGGCGACGTTCTCGCGGATCATCGTGCGAAAGACCTGATCGCCGAAGTACTTCTGGATCAGGTCGACGATCTGGTTGTTGAGCACTTTGCGCGAGTCGTACATGGTGGCGATCACGCCGCCGATCTGCAGGCTCCGGTTGAGGCGAAAGCGCACCTTGTCGACGACCTGTTTGATCTTGCTGAGCCCCTGCACGGCCAGATATTCCGTTTGCAGCGGGATGAGCACGTAGTGACTGGCCGTCAGGGCGTTCATGGTGAGCAAGCCCAGAGATGGAGGGCAGTCGATGAGTACGTAGTCGTAGTCGTTGACCACGGGTTCGAGCAACTCCCGCAAGATCATTTCGCGTCCCGGTTCGTTGACCAGTTCCATTTCCGCTCCCGACAGATCGAGTACGGAGATCACGATATCGAGGCCGGGTTTGGCCTCGTACGGCACGAGTTCGGATTCGCCGCACATCGCTTCGTAGATCGTGTAGCGCTCCCGGGGTATGCCGAGCGACAAGGTCAGGTTTGCCTGCGGATCCAGGTCGATCAGCAACACCCGCTTGCCCAGCTCTACCAGTCCGGCGCCGACGTTGAGCGTGGTGGTCGTCTTACCGACGCCGCCTTTATGATTGAAAAGTGAAATGACGGTTCCCATGAATTCGCTGTTGAAAAACAACCGGCCGCCGCTCCCGGTTCCGGAGCGCCCGGCCAATATGATCAAACAAAGGGCTTAAGGTAGCACTTTTTTTGCAAAGATACGGAGTTCCAGCCCGCATCCAAGGTCCAAGATCCAACGACCAAGATCCAAAACCATATTCAAACAAAAAAAGGCAAATATTTTCAACAAAAGTTGTCAATTACAATCATTTGTTTTAAATTGCAGTCAAAATCGACATTCTTGTTTTTCCACCCAAAAGGGAGTATATATGATCACCGAAGACAGGTTGCAGCTGAACGAGCGTTTCATCAAAGTGTTTAAGATCCTGGAAGATCGCGGGGAGATCGTCAAGAACGACCGCAACGGAAAGGGCATGGGCGATTTTGCCGAACGCATCCTCGGAAACCGGGCGTACGGGCACATTATCCGGGCCTACCTCAATTCCGACGACAAGCGGGTGATCAGCTATTCCCAGGCCCGGCGGCTGTGCCGGGAATACGGGATCAATGAATCCTACATGCTCGACGGAGTGGGAACGCCTTTCGGGCTCGACCTGCCCAAGGTGAGCGCCGATATCGGCGCCGGCGGTCCGGGCAACATTTTGTTTACTACGACCGAAGCCTTCGCCGGCGCTTCTCTCGATATTTCCGGTTTTTCGACCGAAGAACACTCCTATTTTTCCCTGCCCGGGCTGAGCGGCGCCGGATTGGTGGCTTTCCCCATCAACGGGAACAGTATGGACCCCGTGATCTTCGACGGAGATGTGGTGATCTGCCGGCAGGTGGAAAGCCTGCAGGATATTCGCGACAACAAGATCTACGCCGTAAAGAATAACGGGTCGGTTTGGGTAAAATACGTGCAACGCATTTTGCATGGCGGCCGGGTGACTCATCTGAAGCTCATTTCCGCCAACCATCTGGAGCACGACCCCTTCATCGAAGAGGTCAACGTACATACGCGCTTGTACCAGGTCGTGCGACGGATCTCGAACATCTAAGAAGACCGAGTATTCCCATTGTTTTGTGTTAGTTTCTCTCTGGCCATAGGTTTCTCTCCCACATGGCCTGTGGCAATGTATTCTGCTGTTTTTCGATCTGCTCCCGGCCTATCCGACCGGGAGTTTTTTGATTTGTGTAGATTTGTCGGCGGCGGACATAAACATGGCTCGGCCTTTTCAGCACCGTCGGGGCGACCTATCATGCCGATCACGCCGCCCCGATGGGGCTTGGATTTAAACCCGATACCGAGTGGTTTGAATATAACCCGAACCTCGTCACATTAAAAAGATTTAAATCCATCTTAACACGATCCCCGATCATTGCACCGTTATAGCGTACGATGAAGCGCCCGGGCTGCTTGGTAGCTCTGCCTGGGGCGCACCCAAACCGAAAAAGCTTTTGACCATGGAAAAACGGATGATCTTGTGCCTGCTTTTCGGCCTCCTGTGGCTGGCGGACCTGTCGGCGAACGATCGCCTCGACTACATCGCCCGCTACAAGGATATTGCCATTCGCGAAATGGAACGGGCCGGTATTCCCGCCAGCATCAAACTGGCGCAGGCGCTCCTGGAGTCGGATGCCGGCAACAGCTATCTGGCCCGCAAGGCCAACAACCATTTCGGGATCAAATGCGGCGCAGCCTGGGACGGCAAGAAATTCTACCGGCTCGACGACGACTACGACGACAAGGGCAACCGCGTCAAATCTTGTTTCCGGGCCTATAAGGATGCCGAGGATTCGTTCATCGCCCACTCCGAATTCCTGCGCGATCCCGCGAAGGAATACCGCTACGGCTTCCTCTTCCGGATCGACCCGACCGATTATAAGCGCTGGGCCACCGGCCTGAAAAAAGCGGGCTACGCCACCTCGGCCACCTACGACCAAAAGCTGATCCGGATCATCGAGCAATACGAACTGCACCAGTACGACCTGATGTCGGGCGACGACCTGCTATGGCCCGAGGACAGGAAAGAAGAGGAAGAGAGCCCCGAGATCGCCATGGGCATCGTTCGCCTCAACGACGTGAAGCTCATTCTGGCCGCCGAAGGCGATACCCCCCGGAAGATCGCCGACCGAACGGGAGTGTCGGTATCGAAGATCCTGAGATACAACGAACAACTCGGCTCGGAAACCGCCGAGCTGCCCGACGGTAGCCGGGTCTACCTGCAGTGCAAACGCAACTTCTTCCGCGGCAATAAAACCTGGCATTATGTGAAAGAGGGCGAGACCATGTACGATATCTCGCAGATGTACGGGATCAAACTCGATAAGCTCTACTGGCGCAACATGATGCCCATGGGTTCCGAGCCGGCAGTGGGCGAGCGCGTACGCCTGCGCAAGCGCACCCGGAAGGAAAGCGAGCGCCCCAAACTCCGCGAGGAAGTGAAACCGGTTCCGGAAGAAGAAAAGGAGGAACTCGACCTCGACGATATCACCTGGCCTCCGGAAGAAGACCTGTTTGAAGAAGAGGATCCTTTCGAGGAGCCTCCGGTCAAACAACCGGAAAACCCCAAGCCCCCCGTCGTGAAACCCGATACCACCGGCACGCCTCCCCCTCCAAAACCTCAGGACCCTCAGCCGGAGCCCGAACCAAAGATCGAGATCTATCATCTCGTCCAGAAAGGCGATACCTTATACAGCCTCTCCAAACGGTACGACACTACCGTCGAGGCCATCAAAACTTTGAACGGCCTGTCCGACAACCTCATCAGCGTCGGACAGAACCTGCGCGTTCAGTGACCTGCTCTAGCAAGCTGCGGGCGGCCACGGCCGCCCTCCTTCAAGAGCTCCAGCCGGCTGGCATGGAGCTCTTGTTTCTTTTTCACCTTCACCAGCCGGCTCTGCTCCATTCGCTTGAGTATATTTGCGCCGATCCACGCATCGGATTCCGGTCATTTTCCGGCGGAATCCGTAATTTGCGGCCCAGTTCTGACCGAAAATCCGAATCATGCGAGTAACTATCCGAATTG